>DASQDA010000117.1:0-4809 GCA_035634435.1 Polyangiaceae bacterium | reverse complement strand
TCGTGAAGCTCGATCCGGAAGACACCGCGGTCGCCGAGTCGCTCGATCGGCTGCGCAAGAAGCTCGGCCAGTTCGAAGAGCTCATCGAGTCATTGCTCGAGCGCACGGAGGGCGCGGAGGACCCCAGCGAGCGGGCGGCGTACTACGCCGAGATTGGGCACATCTATACGCACCACCTCAAGGACAACGAGCAAGCGCAGGTCGCGTACGTGCAGGCCTTCTGCGAAGACCCGCTGAATGAGCGTTATGGCGAGCAGATCGAGCGGCTCTCCGGCTCGCGAAAGCAGGCGTGGGAGGAAGTGCTCAGCCGCTGCACCGACTCGATGGAGGGCGACCTCACCAACGAGGCGAAGGCCGCGCTCGCGTACCGCGCTGGCCATTGGTACGCGGAGAAGCTGGGGCGGCCCGAGCTTTCGCTGCCGTGGCTCATTCGCGCGGTCGAGCTCGAGCCGGCGCACGACCGCGCCCTAGCCGAGCTAGCGCAGCACTACCGCAAGTCCCAGCAGTGGTCCGAGCTCGGGCAGACCCTGTTGCGGCGCGCCGAGGTTGCTCCGCCACCCTTGGCGCGCACGTTGCGGGCCGAAGCTGCCGACATCCTGGCGTCCCAGCTGAGCAATCCCGCTGCCGCCCAGGAGCTGTATCAGAGCGTCCTGGCCGAAGATCCGGGGCACGAGCAGGCAGCTCTGGGCATGGTGCGTCAGCTGCGCCAGAGCGGCGAGCGCGTGCGAGCGCTGGAGGTCCTGGAGAGCCGGGCTGCTGCCCTGAGCGGCGAGCAGCGGCAGGCCGCCTTGTGCGAGATTGCCGAGACCTACGAGCTCGAGCTCGAGAAGCCTGCAGAAGCCGAGCGTTCCTACCGTCAGGTGCTCAAGGAGAACCCGCAGAACGCCGACGCTTTGCGTGGCCTCGACCGCATCTTGACGCGCGGTGAGCGCTTCGACGAGCTGCTCGAGATCCTGAATCGTCAGCTGGAGCTCGCGACGACGGCACGTCAAAGGGTGGCGCTCCTGGAGCGCGTCGCGGCGCTCTACGATCAGGAGTTCCTCGACCGCGAACAAGCTGCCGCAGCGCTCGAGGCGCTGCTCGAGCTCGACCCGCAGCGGGCCAGTGCCGTCGCTGATCTGACGCGTGTCTATCGCTCGCTCGAGCGCTGGGAAGACCTCGTCCGCCTGTACGAGCGGCAGCTCGCATCCGCCGCCGAGAGTGAACGACGCGTCGAGCTCGGCATGCAGCTTGGACGCGTGCTCAACGAGCAGCTGAAGCAACCGGACCGCGCGGTCCAGGCGTACGAGGGTGTGCTGCAGGTTACCCCGAGCCACGCAGGCGCGCTCGAGGCGTTGGCCACCTTGCGCGCAGCGGCGGGCGACGCCGAAAACGCGCTGCGCGCGCTCGACGAGCTGGCCGACAAAGCCGCGACCCCCGAGGCCCGCGCCGAGCAATACTTGCGTTCGGCGGCGTTGCTCGAGAGCAGGGGCGACGTGTCGGGTGCGCTGGGGCGCTATCAGCTCGCTGCGGCCGCGGCTCCCAGGAGTCCGACCGTTCTGCGGCGCGTCCGCCAGAAGTATCAAGCGCTCGGCAACTACTCCGCTGCGGTGCAGTTGCTCGACGAGGAGCTGAGTCGTGCCGAGGGCAACCAGCTGCGGGCGAAGCTGGCGGGCGAGATGGCGCTGCTGTGTCAGCGGCATTTGCAGGACGACGAGCGCGCCAACGCGGCCGCCAAGCTAGCCTTGAGCTTGGATCCGGCTAACCCCGAGGCGCTGCGCGTGCAGGCCCGGGTCGCTTACTCCGAGCAGCGCTATGGGGAGGCGGCCAAGCGGCTCGAGGTGTTCATTCCACAGCTTGGCTCGATGGAGCGCGAAGAGGCCATCGAGACGGCATTTCTGTATGTCGATTCGCTGGCCGAAGCTGGCTCTCCAGATCGCGCGCTGAGCGTTGCCGACGGGTTGATGGATCTGCTCGGACAGGACGCCAGCGCTCTGCTCGGGCTCTCCGAGCTGAGCTTCGAGAGGGGCTCGGCCGAACGCACGGTTGCCCTCTGTGACCGCCTGCTGCTCGAGCACTTGGCAGAGCTCAACCCCGGTGACCTATCGCTCGTGCACTATCGGCGCGGCGACTCGCTGTTCAAGCTCGGTCGCATTGCGGAAGCCATCGAGTCGCTGGAGCGCGCCATCGGCGCGGAGGCAGCGACGCCGGCGCCGTTTCGGGCGCTCGCGGGCGTGTACGCAATGCGCGAGGAGTGGGAGCGAGTCATCGAGACCCGTTACCGTGAGCTCGAGCTCGTCAAGGGTGATGACCGCGTGCAGACACTGGTCGAGATCGGGGAAGTGGCGGCGAGCAAGCTGCACGACACCGACTACGCCGCACGAGCCTTCTTGCTGGCGCTGGACGAGCGACCGAACGACCGCAACGTGCTCACGAAGCTGATGCAGCTGTACAGCGCCCACAAGGATTGGCCGCAGCTCCTGCAAGTGATCTCGCGGCTGGCAGAGGTCGTCGACGAGCCCGTGCAAAAGGGGAAGTACCTCTACACCGCCGCCATGTTGGCGGCGCGCGAGCTCGGCTCGCCGGAGCGCGCGCTGAGCTACGTGGACCTGGCGTTGAGCGCGGATCCCGATAACGAAGCTGCGTTCGCCGAGGGCCTCAAGCTTCGTCGGCAGCTGCGCGACTACGAGGGTTTGAAAGAGCTGCTCAAGCAGCGGGCACAGCAGCTGGCGACGCGCGAGGACAAGGGCAACGTCGTGCAGGTGCTGGCGGAGCTCGCCGACGTCTACGAGCAGCAGTTAGGTCGCAAGGACCAGGCGGTACGCGTCCTCGAGTCCATTCTCCAGCTCGAGCCCGGCAACGAGCACTACGAGGAGAAGCTCGCCCAGCTCTACGCGGCCGAACCCGCTGCTTACTTCGATCAGGCCGTGCGCTCCGTTAGCGCCTGGGTTCGTCGCGACCCGTACCAGCCTTTACCCTACAAGCTGCTCCGCAAGATTTACACGGAAGGCAGGCGAGCGGACGGCGCCTTCCTGGCATGCCAGGCGTTGCACGTTCTGGGGCAAGCAGAACCCGACGAGACGCGTTTCTTCGCGAGAATGAGGGATGGCGAGCCGCCCTCCATCCGTCGCCGGCTGACCGCGCAAGAATGGGCGGAGCTCATCAACCCCGAGCAGGGTGAGCCGCTGCTGACTGCGCTCTTCGCCATGATCGAGCCGTACATCGTCGAGGCTCGCGCCGAGACGGCAGAGGCGTTCGGCCTGAGCCAGGAGCACCGCATCGACGCCGTGACGTATCCGTATGGCGTCGTGCAGGCGGTGCACTATGCAGCCGACGCGCTCGGAATTCCGGAGCCCACGATGTACCAGCGACAGGAGGACGCGGGCGTTCTGGGGTTCTTGCCGACCTCGCCACCGGCGATCTTGGTGGGCGCTGGCGCGTTCGCTGGCACGCTGAATCCGCTCGAAACGGCCTTCGTCGCCGCGCAGCACGTTGCGTATTACCAGCCGGGCTTCTACCTGCGGCAGCTGCTACCGAACCTCACGGCCCTCAAAGCCTGGCTGTTTGCTGCCATCCGACTGGTAAAGGCTAAATTTCCGATCACGCCAGATCTGGAAGCCCCGGTGAACGACGCCAGTCGCACGCTGTCTCGCCTGGCAACGGGCGCGCGCATCGAGCAACTCACGCATGTCGTGACGAAGCTGCTCTCCGCCGATGCTGCGTTGGACCTGAAGCGTTGGGTACACCACGTCGATTTCAGTGCCGACCGCGCCGGGCTCGCCATCTGTCACGATCTCGAGACTGCCGGAGCGCTCGTGCAATCGGTGCCGCCGGGACAAGGTAGTCCCAGCGTCGATCAGCGCCTGGAAAACCTGATTGCCTATTCGGTTAGCGAGCAGTACCTCGAGTTGCGCGCACGCCAAGGTGTCTCAATCGATAGCTGACCAGACTGAGACGGGGGCTGGCGGCACCACCGTGCGGGGGGATCTAGACCCGCGGACAGCCGGTGCTCGTGCACGCTGTGCGCAAATTGCAGCATGCATTTCGCGCCCGAGGGGCTACTCTCGGCACGATGGCGTCTTACGATCCCGCACGCGGCTGCTACGTCGTTCGTGTCGTGTATGACGGGCCCGGTTATGCAGGCAAGACCACCAACCTGCAGCGCATCTGCGATCTCATTCCGGTGACCCGCCGCAGCGAGATGTGCACGCCCGCAGCGCTCAAGGGACGCACCATGTTCTTCGACTGGCTCGAGGTAGACGGACCCTCGCAGGGAACCCGCGCCCTCAAGTTTCAGCTCATCACGGTGCCAGGGCAGGTAGAGCGCAACTACCGCCGACAGCCCCTCGTAGAAATGGCCGACGTGGTGGTGTTCGTCTGCGATTCCACCCGCGAGCATGTGGCTGACACGCTGCGCACCTTCGCGCGTCTGCGCAATTCCATGAAGCGGCGCTCTCAACCGGTGCCGCTGGTGGTGCAGGCCAATAAACAAGACGTGGAGGGCGCGCTCTCGCCGGCGCAGCTGCGCAAGCGACTCGAGCTCGCTCCGCAGGACACGATCGTAGCTGCGTCGGCGGTTTCGGGCGACGGCGTCCAGGAGACGCTCCGGGTGGCGGTGCGCGCGGGCGTCCGAGCCATCCGTGGTACGCGCATTGCGCGCCTGGACCCCGCGTTCGCCAATGCCGACGCCCTCTTCGACCATGTCCTCAGCTTCGAAGATCGGCCGCAGACCGACGGACGCATTGACGCCGAGGAGCTGGACGTCAATGCGCAGCACGTCGAGCTGGACGCCGAGGCGTTGGCCGCTCACTTGGCCGTTTCGTCGCTCGA
>DASQDA010000116.1:0-3100 GCA_035634435.1 Polyangiaceae bacterium | reverse complement strand
GCGGCGCTGGTGCTTGGCTCGGCCTCGAACGGCGACTCTGGTGCGGCTCGTCCGCATCGAGGCGTGCGGCTGGCCGCGCGCGGGCCGTTCGTCCAGGCAGCGGACCCCGAGCTGCTGGCGCGCTTGGCGCCGGAGACCGTGTCCCGGACCACGCGTGTGGATACGCTCTCGGAGCTCGTGCTCGCGGCGGTCGCGCGCTTGCTCTGCGAGCTGCCGGAGCGTCCTGGCTCGGACACCGCCGTGATCGTCGGGAGCGCGTGCGTCACCCTCGAGGTGAACGAGGCGTTCGACCGTCGCCGTCGCTCTGGCCAGGCGGTGGAGCCCCGTCGCTTTCCCGCGACCTCGCCCAATTTGGCGGCGGGGCTTTGCTCGATTGCGTTTGGGTTTCGCGGCCCGGCGCTCTGTGTCACCCCGTGCGCCTACCGGGACGCGGCGCTCATTGCCTATGACCTCATCGCGCTCGGCGACGTGGACTCCGCAATCGTTGTCACGGCCGAGGATGTGGGGGCCGCCGTCGAGGGCCTCTGCATCAGCATGGGGTGTCCTTCACCGGCCCGGGGCGCAACTGCAAGGTTGTTTTCGGCCAACGGGACGGGGGAGTTGCTGTCGCGACCGGACTGGACCGAGCCCGGCGCGTTTCGTACTGAAAGCGGGGGCCGAGCCAGGAGCTCGACGGATTCGAGCGCTGGGCGAGCCTGAAGCGCTCACGTCCAGCTTGCCCGCAGGCACCGGAGTCCTTTACCTTGCGCGGGAATTGTTCGGGCTCGAGCGGCGTTTTCCCCGCCAGGCCCGAGAACAGGACCATGAGGCTTCCCCTACTTCGATTTACCGCGTCTCTGGTGCTGCTGCTGGGTTGCAGCAAGCAGTATCTGCCCAACACCGAGATTGAAGAGACGGATCTGAACCGCCGGGTCATCGACTTTTGCGAGAAGTACCGCCACGCCGTCGAGCGCCGCAATACAGCGTTGCTGCTGCGCCTCGCGCACCCGAGCTACTACGAGGACGGCGGCAGCGTCGATACCAGCGATGATCTGGATTACGCGGGCCTCAAGGATTACCTCGACAGCAAGTTCCGAGACGCTCGCGCGATCCGCTACGAGATCCGCTACCGCAACGTGTCGCTCGGCCGCAAGGACACCATCTTCATCGACTACACGTATAGTGCTAGCTACAAGCTTCCGAGCGCAACGGGCGAGGTCTGGCGCAGGCGCGTGGCCGACAATCGCCTGGAGATCGTCCCGGAAGGTGAGGCCTTCCGGATCGTTGCGGGCATGTAGGCGGACAGCGCGGCCGACGGCGGGGTACGCGACAAGGCCGAAGCGGGTCGTGGAGTCGAGCGGTCACGGAACCGCGGTGTTCTCACCGATACGGGTGATACGCAAGCCACCGCCTGTTGCACGCAAGGCAAACGTCATCTGATCGGAAAAGAGGCGCGCCTTGCCCGCGTGCGCCACTGACAGATGAGCGCGCACGAACACGTCGCCGTCGGCGAGATCCCCCGGTACGGCACGCAGCGGATCGAGGGCACGTGCGGCGTCGCCGGCGTAGATCTCGAGCTCGCTCGGACGGTAGAGCATCACGCCGCGCAGCGCGCCGTAGTCGAGCTGTGTGAAGCGCGCGCGCAAGGTTGCCCGCGCTGGCTGGCGCCCCGAGCTGCCGTCCAGCCATGCTTGGCTCGCCAACACGCCGTCGAGGCCGTCAGCGGATTCCTCGAGTAGCGCGTCAAAGAATTGAGCCACGACCTTTCTGACCGCGGCGTCGCCAGCGGGGGAGGCGAGCACCAGCAGGCTGGACGCGGTGGAACCGCTGGACTGCGGCGGCGGCAGACGCGGTTCGACGGTCATCACGATTGCGGGTGGGCGTCGCGGCGCAAATGGCAACGAAGGATCCGTCGTCTCGAAGCGCGCGCTGCTAGCTCCACAGGCGCAGCTGACGAGAGCGAGCACGACGGTTGCTCGGCGCGTGCACCGCGCACCAGAAGCGTCGCGCATGTCAGAGCGGTTCGATGATCGGATCTTCGGTGCGCGACAACGTCACGACGGAGCGCAGCTTCACCGCACTCCAATCCGGGGGCAGCGTCTCGAACTCCGAAGCAATGATCGTGAAATGAGTGCTGTCGATGCTCGGAATGCGCGCCCTTCGCGCCTCTTCTTCACCGAGCAAGTGCTCGATATCGAACTTGCCGCGCAACACCCGGTAACACATGGCGCCGCTCCGATGCACGGCGACCATCGACTCACCGTCAGTGACCAAGATGTTGCCAGCGTTGCGCTCCTGCCCTTCCTCTGCGGAGAGGCGATCGACGAGCGAGATGGACGCGCGCAGTGCGGCGACGACGTGCGCCGCATCGACGTGTGCCTCGGAGAGGTGACCAGCGTCGTGCAAGAACGACAAGAACAGATAGAAGAAGCACTCACTGTCGGTCTCTCCGCGCACGTTCCGCCGCAAAAACTCGGGCTGCGAGGCCAGCAAGCGCTCACGTAGCTGCTCGAAGCCGCCAATCGTGCCCGTCTGTGCGAACACCCACGACCGATAGCGGAACGGATGCGTGTTTTCGGTGCGCAGAGCGCCGATGCTCGCGCGCCGCACATGACCCACGAGCACGTCGGTGCGGATATCCTCGGCGGCTTCGGTCAGGTCGATCTCTTCACGATCGTCGATGGGACGCCGTCGCAGAAGGATCTCACCCGCTTGGTAGAAGCCGATACCCCAGCCGAGCGGTTCACCCGCTTTGCGTCGTACGCGCAGCAGCTCCGCATTCGACTTGAGCACGCGCGCCCCGAGGTCGGAACGGTTGCCGATGAAGCCGAACATTCGCGCCATGTGTCTCTATGATACCGCTCGCGAGAGCTGCCCGCATCCGCTGACGGCGCTCGAATGGACCACGTCGTTGCCGGCCTTCGAGCCGAAGCTCGTCCGTGTGGCTGCTTTCTCGCCCCTCGAGTCGCGACGCGGTACTCCTTGCCTGTGGACAGTTCGGAGTTTCGCGAAGCGCTGCTCGCAATAATGGAACAGAAGGCGCATTGGGCCTGGTCCGCCTTCACGAGCGGGCTCGTGCCACGTGACATGCTCCACGTTCATCTCGAACAGGAGTACGAAA
>DASQDA010000115.1:0-4125 GCA_035634435.1 Polyangiaceae bacterium | reverse complement strand
TCTACTACGAAGAGGGCGTGGTGTTCATCGAGCACGGCCATCAGTACGACACCTTCTGCAGCTTCGACAACCTGCTGCACCCGGTGTCGCCGGCCGATCCGCGACGCACCATTCGTTCGCTGTCCGATGTCTTGCTGCGTTACGTGGTGCGACCGACACGCGGAATGACCGAAGCGGGACACGCGGCCTCGAGCGCCGTCGATTACGTGCGATTCGCCGCGCGCCTGGGGGCGCGTGGCACGTTCACCTTGCTGCAACGCTTCGCGGGTGCCATCGCCGCCCTGCTGGCGCTGTGGCACGAGCACGTGAGCTTTGCCGCGCAGCGCATCCGCGCCGAGCACGAGCACAGGATGGCGGCACTGAGCCGCATCCAGCGCGTGCAGCTCGAGCGGCTGCGCTCGCTCGCGAAGCTGCAGCGGCCGCCGGTCACACGGAGCTTGTTGGCCTTGCTCAGCTGCCTGATGCTCGACCGGCTCATGCTGGGCACGCTCGGAGCGCTCATGCTGGCCGTGCTGTGGCTCTTCGTAGATTCCTGGGAGCTTGGGCTGTTCTGCGCGGCGCCGCTGGCGCTGCTGCTCAGCGGGACGGATCTTCTGTGGCGCCGCATGCGCGAGTCCCTGGAGCCCAGCGCCGAGCTGCGAGCGCGCTCTTCGTTCGTGGCTGGTTTATTCCCCGCTGCCTTCGTCGTCATGGGACATACCCATCTGCCGGAGACAGTCCCGGTCGCAGAGCGCGCGACCTACGTCAACCTCGGCGCGTGGGCGGAAGAGGAGCCGGAGGCAGGCAGGGAGCCGTCATTGCCTGCGACCCGGACCCACCTCGTGCTGACCCATGTTGGCGATGAGGCGCTGGGTCAGCTGCTGACCTGGGGCGACGCGGGTCCGCAGCCATTCCTGAAGGCCTGAGCAGCTCCCGGCGGACCCAACCGTAAGGCGTCACGCGCGACTTCGACGTCGTGAAACTGCTCGCACTGTGGCGTGTTCGCACGTGAAGACCGCTCGCCGCGCCACGCAGGATCGGCCAATCTGGCGGGAAAGGCGCGCTGCGGCCGAACGCGCGGGCTGGCATGCAGCATGCAGCCTGCGCCTCATTCTTCTATGTCTATCAAAACCACGATTGCTGCGGTTTCCGCGCTTCTAGCGCTTTCGGTGCTGGGCGCTGGCTGTGTCGCTGAAACCGAGGACCCCGATGCAACCCCCGAAGAGTGCCTGACGGGCTGCGAGGACAAGCAAGGGACGTGCAGGGTCGACGACTGCTCCGAGACCGACACGACGTGCCTCGCCGCCTGCGACGAGGCGTTCGAGATCTGCTCCGATAGCTGCTCGTAAACTGCGCTCAGTGGCGTCGAGCACGCTCGACGCCAAATGCCACGAGGACGCAGAAGGCGGCGACCAACGCCTGCGCGGTGCCGACCGGCAGCTCGTAGAGGAACGCTAGCAGGTAGCCCGCTCCGCCAGCGAACGCGCCGACGCCAATGGCAACGGCCAGCACGGCGCGCAGCCCTGGCGCGAGCAACAGCCCGGTTGCGGCGGGCAACACGGCGAGCGCGAAAACGGGCAGCGAGCCCAGCGCGCGAGCGGCAACGGCAACGTGGAGCGCGAACACACCCCAGAAGACTGCCTCGATACTGCGTACCGGCAGGCCCTGTACGCGGGCGCCGTCAGGATCGAAGCCCGTGAAGGTCAGCGCGCGACCGAGCACCAGCAGTGTCCCCAGCGCGAGGACGGCGCTCCCGAACACCATCCAGAGGTCCGCGGAGCGCACGAGCACCGCCGTCCCGAACAGAATCGCCGCGATGTCGTGCGCCTCCTGGGCGAAGCGATCGCCAACCAGCACGGCCAGCGCCGATGCGCCGACGAAGACGATGGCGACCTGGGTCTCACGGCCGATGCGCGGCGAGCTCCGCAGGCCGACGAGCAAGGTGGCGGCGACACTGGCGAGCAACGCGCCGACAACGGGAGGCAGCTCGAGGGCGTGATGAATGCTCAAGTAAAAAGCCAGCGCAACGCCGAGCCCTGCGGCTTGACTCAGCGCCGCGGTGACGAACACGGCCCGCCGCAACACCACGAACACGCCGAGCGCGCTGAGGCCAACGCCCGCAAGGATCCCGCACAGCACCGGGTCGCGGTACAACGGCCAGTTGTGCGCGAACTCCTCGAGGGTCGGGCTGCTGCTGACCGCCGCGCTGGCCGGGCCAGGCGCGCCGCTACTGCTGCTGGCGCCAGGCAACACCCGCGCGCGGGGAAGCTCGGTGGTTGGCTGCTCCAGAATTGCGTCGAAGCCTGCGGCGTCGGTCGGCGCACTCGCAGCGGGGGCGGCGGAGCTTTGCCTCATGCTGACGCAGGGATCATCGATTCGGTGTAGCGGCGCCGGAACGCAGCGTTGCCGAGCACTTCCTGGGGCGTGCCGGCGACCACGGCGGGCTCGTCGCGGTCCAGCCATAGCGCCCGGTTCGCGTAGCTGCCAAGCAGCCCCAGGAAATGGCTGACCACGATCAAGGTCAAGCCGCGCTGCGTCTGCAGGCGCCGCAGTAGCTCGTACGCCTCGCGCTCTGCGATGGAATCCATGGCTGACGTGGGTTCATCCAGCACCGCGATGTCGGGCTCGGCGGCGGCCAATCGCGCAAAGAGCACGCGTTGCTTCTGACCTTCGGAGAGCTGACGAAAAGGCAGGCGCGCAAGCTCACGCCCATCCACGAGCGAGAGCGCCTGCTCCACTGCGTCGAGCGTGCTCGCGCTGCGCGGCCACCAGAACGAGTGTTTCCGATCGAGCCCCATCGCCACCACGTCGCGAACGAGGAGTGGGTAGAGGTCGTCGAGCAGCTGCCGCTGAGGCAAGTAGGAAAGGCGCAGCTCGCGCTCGGCTCCACGCACGCGACCAGCGACTGGCGGAAGAAGCCCGAGCAGCGTGCGGATCCAGCTGGTCTTTCCCGATCCATTGCGGCCGACCACTGCCCACAGCTCGCCCTTTCCGATGCTCAGATCGATGGCTGGAAGCAGCCCCCTGCCCCGGTAGCCCACCTCCAGTTGCTCACAGCGAAGCAGAAACGCATCTTGCGAGCCGGGCGCCGTCATCAAGCGCCCAGCAGCTGGTTGACGATGGCATCCATGAAAGCGACGTAGCTCTGGCCCGCAGGAAAATTCGTCGAGCCCGGCAGCTTGACGAACCTGGCACCGATACGCTGCGCGATGAGCTCGCTCGTCTTCGTCGGGTACCACTGCTCTTGCACGACCATGCGTACCCGATGCTGCCTGGCATGCTCGATGAGGCTGGCGACATGCCGCGGATTGGGCGGGATACCGGGTTTAGGCTCGACGTAATCGAGAATCACCAGACCGGCAAAGCTGGTGAGGTAAAGGAGCGAGCGGTGGAACGCCACCACCTCGCGCCCACGCAGCGCCGTCAGCTTGTGCTCCCAGCGCTTGCGCGCGTCGCGCAAGCGCGTGACGAAGTCGTTCGTGTTGTCCCAGTAGAGCTGTCGCCCCGCCGGATCGAGCTCGCTCAGGCGTTTCCCGATTCCCACCGCCACGCGTTCGGCAGCGCGCGGGTCCAGCATGTAGTGCGGGTTACCGGCTCGATGCACGTCGCCCATGGAGCGGTCGACGGGCCCCGTTGGGCGCTCCAGCAGATCCACCAGCGTCGAGCAATCGAGAAAGCCCTTGGAGCCGAGCTGCACGTTGCCATTGCGGGAGCCCAGCTGCAGCGTGGGCAACCATCCGACCTCGAGATCTGCCCCCACGGCTATCAAGAGATCCGCGCGACTGAGCGTCAACACGAGGTTCGGGCGCGCGTCCACGGCGTGCGGATCCTGCGCGGGCGAGGCTAGCGCCTGCACCTTGACGCGCGCGCCTCCCACGGCGGCGGCGACGGCGGCAAGATCCGGGGTCGTGGTCACGACCGAGAGCGCTGCGCCCGCAGGGAGCGCAGACAGCAGAAACAGCATGAACAACGATACGAAGCACAGCAAGCGATGCACCATGGAGCGTCTCCAGCTCAGAACGAATGCGCGCCGTGCGCGCCAATGACGACTTGTGCGTTGAGGAAAGCCGCCCAGACCGGCGCGCCGAATGCGCTGTCACGCGACCCTTGCAAGCGGAAGCGCGAGAACTCGGTCGGGTAGTGAGT
>DASQDA010000114.1:0-5537 GCA_035634435.1 Polyangiaceae bacterium | reverse complement strand
CCAAAGCAATCATCATCGTTGCTTTCCGCGGGCCACCAGGAAGCCAGCGATGCGACACGCAACGGGAGTCGTCACACAGCTACCGAGGGTTACGCATCAAGCGCTGCCGATCCGGAAGCAAGCGACATCGTCACGCACGATGCTGAGGCCATTCGAAGGCTCACGTCAGCAGCGAACGCCATCACGTCCACTTCGCACCTCCGAAGCGGTGTCCGCTCGGACTCTGTTCCATAGGCGCGCCCGTGGAGCCGCTGGACCCCTTGGACTTTCGAAAGTCGAGACCTGCTCTCTCGCTTAGAGTCCGCAGGGCAGCGATCCTTCACTGCTAAATCACAAGAAGTTGCCGCTCCTTGTTACTCGCGGCTGAACGCAGCTCCAACTGCTGGTTTTGCGGCGGTTTAGGTTGTCAGGCGAGCGGTAGCCATCAGCTCGCCCCGCGTGACGACGCTCCCGGATCTCTTGTGCTGCTTCGAGCTGCGCCCGCATCACGATCGCCTATCGAGTGGAGCAAGCTCGTGACTTGCCGCTCAGCTCCCGCCATCGTCGTTGACATCGAGCTGGCTGCCGCGATACTTGGCTTGGGTTATTTGGGACGGGACCGAGCGAGTGCGTCGATGCGCGCGGGCCCGATGTCCTGTGAACAGCTTGGAGGGCAACTCATGATTAGAACCTGGGCAAACCTTAGGCGCGGACACGCGTCGTTCAGTGGCACGGGCATCTTGCTCGTGACCCTTGCGAGTGGCTGCGCCACGGCCGAGCCACCCGACGAACCGGCGCCCGAGCAGCATCGGAGCGCCCTGGTCTCGAGCGCTACCGCAGAACAGCACCTGCTCTTGACCGTTGAGCTCAAGGGGAACAACCCGAAGATTCTCGACTCGCGGACGGTTCCTGAGCCGCTCCCGGTTCTCAAGAACCCTGTGGCGTCTGCCTGGCAGGTCCTGGTGAAGGATGCCGCCGGACGCATCCTCTACACGGCCGACGTCCCTAGAGCGAACGTCTTGCGGGGCGAGTTCAAGGGTAGAGGAGTCGGAGCGCCTGTCGACTCGATGCAGAAGCAGCTCGAAGACTTCGTCATCCCCTTGCGCATACCGCTACTCGCTGACGCGGTCAGCATCGAGCTGAGCGCCAAACCAGACACGGTTGTCGTGCCGGCCAATGCCCGGGCGGTAGCTGCGGCCAACGGCCGGCTCCGCGTTTTCGAGATCAGCTACCCGGCGGTGCAGCCATGAAGTCCTTACTCTCGGTGGTTTTCGCGGCCGCGCTCGCCCTGTTGCTTCCAGCGACTGCCTCGGCGTACACGGTCGAGACGCTGCAGCAAAATGGGCCGTCGAGCAACCGCATCGACCTGCTGATCCTGGGCGACGGCTATACCAGCAGCGAGCAAGCCCAGATGACCGCGCAGGCGAACACGGCGCTCAACGACATGTTCGCGATTCCTCCTTACAGCACTTATCGCTCGCTCTTCAACGTGAAGCTCGTGCACGTGATCTCGAATCAGAGCGGAGCAGACTTTGGGACCGCTGGAGGCCTGCGCGATACGGCGCTCGGGGCCACCTACAACTGCTTCAATATCGATCGCCTGATTTGCGTGGATAACACGGTCGCAGACACGGTGGCGGCTCAGCACGTCCCAGAGTACGACTTCGTCGTCGTGCTGGTGAACGACGTCAAATACGGCGGCTCGGGCGGCGGTATCGTGGTCATCTCGAACACGCCCGGAGTGGGCGGCTCGGGCGAAATCTTGAAACACGAGCTGGGTCATCAGATGAGCAGCTTGGCCGATGAATACGAGGATCCGTACCCCGGCTTCCCGACCTGCGACCCTGCATCGGATTGCCCTGAGCCGAACGTGACGTTGCGTACGAGCCGCGCGCAGGTGAAGTGGAACGCCTGGATCAACGCCTCGACGCCAGTCCCCACGCCCGAAGGCTCTTTTTCGTCCACGGTGGGTGTTTACGAGGGCGCTCGTTACATGACATCCGGCGTTTACCGGCCCGTCGAGACGGGCTGCTTGATGCGCGAGCTCAACGCTCCGTTCTGTCCGGTTTGCCGCGAAGCCATGATTCGCTCGTTCTGGAATGGCTTGCGCATGATCGAGACGCGGACGCCTGCCGACAGCATCAGTCTCAGTGCTTGTAGCGCGCAAACCTTTAGCGTCACCAGCCCGGCCATCTCGCCCTCACCTTACGTCTACCGCTGGTCGGTGGATGGGGCGCCACGGACTGGGAACCTGCCCAGCTTCACCGTTGCCGCAGGGAGCCTGGCCCCCGGAAACCACACGATCGTCGTGGACGCGTCTGACGCCACGGCGCACGTGCGAAACGATCCCGGACAGGCCTTGCAAGAGCGGCAGACGTGGACCGTCAATGTGACGGCCTGCGCCACGGGCGCTCTCCAGGCCGAGACCGCCGCGCTTGCAGGCGGCACCGTGACCGAGACGACGAACGCCGGCTACAACGGCACGGGCTACGTCAACTTCCCGGCCAACGGCGGGACATTGACCTTCAACAACGTTGCCGGTGGCGGCGGCGGCACCAAGACCCTGGAGATTCGTTATGCGCTCGCAGGGAGCACGGCGCGTGCTGGGACCATCACGGTCAACGGTGTGAGCAGCAGCATCAGCTTCGCGCCCACGGGTAGCTTCGCGACTTGGCAGACGCTCACCCGCACCGTCACGCTCAACAACAACACGACCAACGTCATTCGATTCGCCTCGACCGGCGCCGACCTGGGGAACATTGATCAAATCGCAGTGCTGCCCTCGGCGCCGGCCACCATCTACCCAGCCGAGAACGCGACGCGGATCGGTGGTGCCATCGTCGAGACCATCAACGCGGGCTATCTCGGGAGCGGCTACATCAATCCGCCCACCAGTAGCGGAGGCGTGTCGTTCACGAACGTGGCTGGCAACGGCGGCGGCTCCAAAGCGATCGCCATTCGTTACGCACTGGGCGCCACGGCGGCGCGCAGCGGCAGTCTCGTGATCAACGGTGTCACCACCCCGATCACGGTGGCACCTACCGGTGCCTGGACCACCTGGGCGACGCACACCGTGACCGTCAACCTGAATAACAACACCACCAACAACATTCAGCTGCTCGCCACCGGCAGCGACTTCGGCAACATCGATCAGATAACGGTGCCGTAACTCGCAGCATCGTTCGCTGCGCGTCAGCGAGCTGCAGGGAGAAGCAGGGGCTCCCGAGGGGCGTGCAAGTGCATGCCCCTGGGGAGCTTGCCTCGCCGAGTGCCCCGCGACCCGGCATCGGTGCCCCGTCCCTTTGAAGGTGCTGTGGGGCATCGGTGCGGCCAATGCCTCTCGAGCACCCGATTCACGGTCGCGCGACAGCTGCAGGCACTGCCCTCCAGCACTGCCGTGCCTGACGACGGCGAGCTCCTGGCGAGAACAGCTGGATTGCAGAATGGCGCCGAAAGCGCCTTGCAGATGGAGGTGAACGTGCCCCGCAGTCCTCCCTAAATGGAGCCCTGGACTCGCAGCATCGCTGTGCGTTCGGTGGCGCCTTTTCGGTGAGCAGGAGCGCAACTCTTCGCTGTACCGAGAACGTCGCCACGTGCGGAATCCGTCACTGCGCCACAAAGCGCCGCGATCGAGCGTGCGAGCCGCGGACGCCGGCGCGGGGTGCGCGCTTCGGCACACCTGACAGCGGTGTGCGTCGTTTGGTGTGCGGGTCGCTCCAATCTCTGCGGTTCTGGTCAAGTTGTCGTCGGCTCGTGCCGTGATGCTCTGTGTCAGCAGGAGGGTCCGCACGTGCCGATGAAACTTGGAGGTCTCAGCGTTTCTCTCATGGTCGCTCTGCTCGCGGGGTGTACCGGCGTCATCGACGGCTCGTCGCAGGAAGCGGATATCGATTCGAGTTTACCGGCAACCAACGCCGGCAACACTGGACAGGGTCCAGCCGGCATTGCTGGCACCAACGGCGGCCCTGCCGACGAAGGCAGCGGGCAAGCGGTCGGAAACGGCGGAAGCGGCGCTGGTCCTGACGGCGGTGGCGGGGTCGCTTCCGCCGGTGGCGCGGTTGACGGTCCCATCGCGAGCGAGCCCCTGCCGCCGTTGCCACCCGGGGCGCCGTGCCGCGTGGCGGCTCCGATGCGGAGGCTCACGGTCGCTCAGTACAAGAACGCCCTGCGCGACATCTTCGCTGGCGCTGCGACACTGCCGGCCGACTTCGCGCTCGCGACAGTAGGCTTGCCGGAGTCGGGCTTCAGTACCGATCCAAATTTCAATGCGGTGGACCTCGCGGTCACGCGCGACCTGCATGGCGCTTCGGAGTCCGTTGCGCTGTCGATCCTCGAGAAGCTACCAACGATTGTCGCCTGCGCAGCGACGCCCTCGGCGGCGTGCGCCGAAACGTTCATCGACCAGGTGGGCCGTCGCGCGTTCCGACGGCCATTGCTGGCTGCCGAGCGCACGCGCCTGCTGAATGCCTTCAAGTTGGGCACCGGCGCGGACGCGTTCAAGGACGGCATCGCTGCCGCCGTGACGACGTTGCTGCAGTCACCCCAGTTTCTGTATCAGGCCGAAGTGGGCGAGGCCGTCGCCGGAGAGACCGGCGTGTTGCGGCTGAGCCCCTACGAAGTGGCAAGCCGTTTATCGTTTTCCCTGTGGGACAGCGTTCCGGACGCAGCTCTGCTGGACGCCGCAGCCAAGGGCAGCTTGGCGACGAGCGAGGGTGTGCGAGCCCAGGCTGAGCGGTTGCTGAACGACGAGAAAGCACGCGCCACCATCGTGCGGTTTGCGCGAGAGTGGATCCATCTCGAGGTGCCCAAGCCCGGCGTGGATCGCCTCGACAGCGCATATACTCCGGCACTCTCGGCCGCGATGCAGTCAGAGCTCGACAGCTTCGTCACTGGAAGCTTTCTCGGCGCGGGCACCAGCATCGGCGCGTTCTTCACTTCAGCAGCGCCGTTTGGCAACGCCACGCTGCGCACGTTCTATGAGCAAAGCGGCGGTATGGGCCCCCGTGCTGGCCTTCTCACCCAGCCGGCGCTGCTCACGGGCATCGCCAACCCGCAAGATACCTCGCCCATCCGGCGCAGCGTGTTCGTGCGCCGCCAGTTGACGTGCGAGGACTTTCCGCATCCGCCTGACGACGCGCTGGCCGTTGAAGGCAGTCTGCCCTCGCCCGCCAACGCGACCGCTCGCGAGCGTTCGGCGGTCCGCATGCAGAACACCCGCTGCGTCGGTTGCCATACGCTCATCGACCCACTTGGTTTCGGGTTCGAAGCGTTCGACGAGCTCGGGCGCTATCGCACGCAGACAGCGAGCGGCGTCGCCATCGATGCGCGCGGTGACTTCGTGGCTCCGGCCTCGGGCGATCTCGGGGGCAAGTTCGACACCTTGGCCGAGCTCGGCCAGCGCCTCGGCGCCAGCCCGACGGTGCATCAATGCGTGGTGAAGCAACTGTTCCGCTTCAACTATGGTCGCCTGGAAGGCAGCGCGGACAGCTGCGCCATCGAGGGCGCCGTCGAGCGCTGGGGCAACGAGCTGAATCTCCGTGAGTTGCTGCTCACGCTGG
>DASQDA010000113.1:0-3941 GCA_035634435.1 Polyangiaceae bacterium | reverse complement strand
GCGCGCATCAATGCGCGCTCACCCGGCGTGGTGCGCACGTTGCACGTCGACATCGGCAGCCGGGTAAAAAAGGGGGCCCCGCTACTCACCATCGACAGCGCGGACGTGGGGGCGGACCGGGCTCGTCTGGTGGCCGCTCGCGCTCGCGTCCAGGTAGCCGAGGAGCAGTTCCGGCGAGAGACCCAGCTCGTTCAGGAAGGCATCTCGATGCGCACCAACCTGCTGCGCGCCCAGCAAGAGCTCGATGCAGCCAAATCCGAGGCGGCCGCGCTGGGTGCGACGCTGTCGGTGCTGGGCGCTCAGGGCTTGGGAGCGGGCGGCTACACGCTCAGCTCGCCGTTGTCCGGAACGGTGACCGAGCGGCAAGTGAACATCGGCCGCTACGTGGGCACCAGTGAGGTGCTGCTCGAGGTGGTAGACACGTCGGCAGTCTGGGCCGAAGCGGAGGTGGCAGAGGCCGATCTGGCCGCGATTCGCGTGGGCCACCCCGTCGAGCTCACCTTCGACAGCCTCCCAGAGCGAAGCTTCTCGGGCGCGATAGCCTATGTCGCGCCTGCGGTCGACCCTCACACGCGTACCGCTCAAGCACGCATCCCTCTTGCCAACGTCGACGGTTCGCTGCGCGCCAACTTGTATGGCCAAGCGCGAATCGCCGCGCGCGCGGCCAAGCCAGCCGTGGCGGTTCCGCGCAGCGCGGTTCAACACGTCAAGGGCGTGTCGCTGGTGTTCGTGAAGCTCGGCAAGCATGAGTACGAGACGCGACGTGTCGAGGTTGGCGGCTCCGATGCCGCTTCCTTCGAGATTCGCCGTGGAGTCAATGCGGGTGAAGAGGTGGTCACGACGGGCAGCTTCTTGCTCAAGACCGAGACGCTGAAAGACAGCATCGGCGCTGGCTGTTGTGAAGGTAACTGAGCGTGCTCAACCGCGTCATCGCACTGTCGCTCGGGCACCGTTGGTTGGTGGTGCTGGCTGCGGCCGCGCTTGCGCTCGCGGGTGCGATTGCGTTCGTGCGCCTGCCCATCGATGCCTTTCCCGACACCACGCCGGTGCAGGTCCAGGTCAATACGGTCGCGCCCGCGCTCAGCCCGCTGGAGATCGAACGCCAGGTGACCTTCCCGGTCGAGCAGGCGCTCTCGGGCCTTCCTGGGCTGCAGGAGGTCCGCTCGCTGACACGCTTTGGCCTCTCGCAGGTCACAGTGCTGTTCGATGACGAAACTGGCGTGTGGCTTGCGCGTCAGGTGGTGAGCGAGCGTCTGCAAGCGCTGGAAATGCCCGCGGGCATCGAGCGACCTCAGCTCGGCCCCGTATCCACCGGGCTCGGGGAAGTGTTTCACTATCTGGTGACGGGTAAGTTGTCGCTCGCCCAGCTGCGAACGGCGCACGACTGGACGATTCGTCCGCAGCTTCGTTCCGTGCGGGGCGTGGCCGAGGTGAACGCCTGGGGCGGGGACGAGCGCCAGTTTCACATCTCCGTCGATCCTGCCGAGCTGCACGCGCGGGGTCTGAGCCTCTCTACCGTGGTCGAGGCGGTGGAGCGCAACAACACCAACGCGGGCGGCGGCACGCTCGACCAGGCCGGCGAATCGCTGCTGGTGCAAGGCGTGGGCATCGTCACGCAGATCGACGACATCGGGGAGATCGTGGTCTCGGAGTCCAATGGTGTGCCCGTCCGCGTCAAGGACGTGGCAAAGGTCACCGAGGGCCGTGAAATTCGCCGCGCAGCGGTCACTGCCGACGGCAAGGGCGAAGGAGTGCTCGGCCTTGGCTTCATGATGATGGGCGAGAACAGCCACGAGGTGACGCAGCGCCTCGCCCTGCGCCTCGACGAGATCAAGAAGAGCCTTCCTGCGGGGGTCAACGTCGAGCCGGTTTACATGCGCACGACGCTGGTGGAGCAAGTGCTGACCACGGTTCGCACGAACCTGTTGGAGGGCGCCATCCTGGTCATCGCGGTGCTGTTCGTATTCCTCGGCAACCTCCGAGCGGGCCTGATCGTGGCGGCCGCGATTCCCCTCTCGATGCTGTTTGCATTCGACTTGATGCTGCGGGCCGGCGTTGCCGGCACGCTGATGAGCCTGGGCGCCATCGACTTCGGGCTGATCGTCGACAGCTCCGTGATCATGGTCGAGAACTCGGTGCGGCGGCTGGCCGAGGACACGTCGAATCGCAGCAAGCTCGAGGTGGTGCGCGAAGCGGCCATCGAGGTGCGCAAACCGACACTGTTCGGCGAGCTCATCATCATGATCGTCTACCTCCCGATCCTGGCGCTGGAAGGTGTCGAGGGGAAGCTCTTCCGACCGATGGCGCTCACCGTCATCTTCGCCTTGCTGGGCTCGATGGTGCTCTCGCTCACGTTGATTCCCGTGCTGGCGAGCTTGCTCTTGCCGCGCCGGCCCAAGGCGGGCGACAACCTGGTGATGCGGGCACTGCGACGCGCCTACGCGCCGGTACTCGAAGTGGCCCTGCGGCATCGCTCGGTGGTCCTCGTCGGGGCGCTCGTGGTGCTAGGCAACGCGGCGTTCCTGGCCACGCGTCTGGGCTCCGAGTTCGTACCAAAGCTCCAGGAAGGCACCCTGGTGCTCAATACCGTTCGCCTCGCGGGCGTGTCGCTCGACGAATCCGTACGCTACGGCACGCGGATCGAGCAGGCCTTGCTGGCCAAGTTTCCCCACGAAATCGAGCGGATCTGGACACGCACCGGAACCCCCGAGGTGGCCACGGATCCAATGGGGGTGGAGGTGTCGGACGTCTTCATCGGCCTGAAGCCACGCGAGCAGTGGACCCGAGCGGCGACGCAGGTGGAGCTCGTGAGCGCCATGGAGCAGGAGCTGTCCACGTTTCCCGGCATGCGCGTCGCATTCACGCAACCCATCGAGCTGCGTATCAACGAGATGGCTGCGGGAATTCGCAGTGACGTTGGGGTCAAGTTGTTCGGCGACGACCTGGCGGTCCTCAAGGCGAAGGCTCGCGAGATCGAGACGGTTCTCAAGGCCATTCCAGGAGCGGCTGACGTTGCCGTGGAGCAGGTCACCGGCCAGCCAGTGCTGCGCATCGAGGTGGATCGTGCGGCCGCGTCGCGACACGGGATCTCCGTGCGTGAGGTGCTGAGCGTCGTGGACTCACTCGGCACCCGACAGGTGGGCTCGCTGCAGGAAGGCGAACGCAGCTTTCCGATCACGGTGCGCATCGACGACCGTTACCGCACCGATCCTGCGGCCGTCGGGCAGATTCCGGTCACGGCCGGCAACGGTCACCGCATCCCGCTGGCGCAGCTTGCGAAGCTTTCGGTGGTCGAGGAGCCCACCACCGTGCAGCGCGAATGGGCAAAGCGTCGCATCGTGGTGCAGGCCAACGTGCGCAACCGCGACGTCGGTAGCTACGTCAATCAGGCGATGGCGGCCATCGCCAAGGACGTGAGCTTGCCCACTGGCTACTTCGTGCGATACGGCGGCCAGTTCGAGCACTTCGCGCGCGCCCAGGCGCGCCTGCTGGTGGTGGTGCCGATTGCTCTCGGGCTCATTTTCACGCTGCTCTATTTCACCTACGGCCGTGTGCTCGACGCGCTGCGTGTCTTCACCGGAGTGCCGTTCGCTGCGGTCGGCGGCGTGGTGGCGCTGTGGCTGCGCGACCTGCCTTTCAGCATTTCCGCCGGTGTCGGCTTCGTCGCGCTGTCTGGCGTTTCCGTGCTGGGCGACATGGTGCTGGTGTCGACCATTCGCCAGCTGAGCGAAGCCGGTTTGAGGATGGAAGCAGCCGTGCGCGCGGCCGCCGAGCGACGGCTACGGCCCGTGTTGATAACCGCGCTCGTCGCCAGTCTGGGCTTCGTCCCGATGGCATTCAACACCGGGATCGGCGCCGAGGTGCAGCGTCCGCTCGCCACCGTCGTCATCGGCGGTGTGCTTTCTTCCACGTTCCTGACCTTGATCGTGCTCCCGGTGCTG
>DASQDA010000112.1:0-2161 GCA_035634435.1 Polyangiaceae bacterium | reverse complement strand
GGGGAGGCTGGCGTCGACGAGATCGCAGACGCAGTTCTCAGCCGCGCGCGGCTGCGGGCCGATGAGGTGCTCGCGACAGCTCGCGCCCGCACCGACCGCGAGTCAGCCTTGTCTGCGCCCGGGGTCGCGCGCCCCACTGTTGAGCGGGAGCGCGTGCTCGAGGACCGCGCGCTGCAGCAAGAGCGCTCGGGTGCCGATGAGGTCCTGCGCCTGGAGCGCGCCGAGCATCAGGCGTTTCTTGCGCGTGAGCGCCAAGAGACTGACAAGGACCTGCTAAGCGAGCGCGCACGGGCCGACCATGCTCTAGCGACCCGTGACGAGTTCTTGGGCTTCGTGAGCCACGAGCTGAGGAACCTGCTCAACTCGATGGTTCTTCTTGCAAGGATCATCGGCAAAGAAGTCGAGGTAGAGGGTCGTGCGGAGCAGGTCCCGAAGCACGCGCAGCGCATCGAGCGCGCGGGCGCGAGGATGGACCGCTTGATCGGCGACCTCATCGACGTCGCAAGTATCGAGGCGGGAGCGCTTGCGGTCGTGCCCGAGCTGTCGGATGCCGCCCACGTGGTGGCCGAGGCGGTGCAAACGTTTCAGTCGCAGGCCGCAGCAGCGGACATCCAGCTAGCGGTGGAGGTCGTACCGAGCCCACTGCCGGGAGCTTTCGACGCGGCGCGCATTCTGCAGGTGCTGGTCAACCTGCTGAGTAATGCTTTGAAGTTCACGCCGTCGCAGGGCGTGGTGACTGTTCGTGCCGAACGCCTGGGCGACGAATTGAAGTTCGCCGTCAGTGATACGGGTGAAGGTATCCCGCCTACCAAGCTGGACGCCGTCTTCGAGCGTTTCGTTCAGGTCACCAAGGGCGATCGGCGCGGTGTGGGGCTCGGCCTCTACATCTCCAAGTGCATTGTTGTAGGACACGGCGGGCGCATCTGGGCAGAAAGCAAGGTCGGCCACGGGAGCACCATCTGCTTCACCTTGCCGGCGAACGCGCCCTGTTGACGTAAGGCAGCGTTTCATAGCCGCTTGTGCGCGCAATGTCTGCGCCAGACGTGCAACGCGGCATGCGAGTCGTGCAACTACATGTGGCGCCGGAGTGCGACGGCGGCTCGCATGTCAGACGACCGCGTGTTCAGACGCCACGAGCATTCATCGGATTTAGTCGGGAAAACCCCTGCTGCCGCCGGTCGTTGAGCGCACGCAACCGGCGAGAGATCCTGCTGCGGGAGGAGGCACTCGTGAGTGGCGCCTGGCACGTCAGGTGCAGTGAAGCGGCTTGTCTCCAACAAAGGAAAACATTGTCCATCATCGACCGCTCGCTCACTTCAATCGTCGTCTCTGCCCTTGGCCTGCTCGCGCTCACCGCAGGTTGCACCGCAGAGGCGCCCACGGCGGAAGAGATTGGGGAGGCGGAGGAAGCGTTGTGTGCCGCTCCCTCACCGGTCGATAGCGCGATGGCCGCAATTGCGGTCGCCGCCTCGAAGGAGCTGGGCCGGCTGATCCCGACGGCTGACTTCCGGTGGGACAGCGTAGCCGGCAAACTGGTGCTGCACGAGAACGGCTTTCGTCGCTGCAACTACGTCAAGGTCGGCAGCAAGTGCGAGAACACGCAAGCGGCGCTCGCGTTGCAGAACGCGCCTGCCAACACGGTCAAGTTCCCGAGCGGCTACCTTGATGCGAACGCCCTCAAGTACGCGCTCAAGAACAACTATGCCCAGCAAGTCGCCTGCGAGAACGGCGGTGGATGCCGGGTGAGGGTCTGGGATCTGAGGTATCACAGCCTGCTGCGGGGCAGCTGCTTCGTCGAATACTTCTTCGACGCCTACGAACAGTACGGCACGACGAGGATCACCAACCAGGCCGACCTGGAAGGCTACGGGGCGAACAACATGATCTTCCTCGGCTACCCCGAGAACAAGATGCTCAACTTCTACGTTACCGGTGGACACATCTCGATCGATCCTACGGCAGGACTCAACGAAGGCGGAACCACCACGACTGGGTCGTGCACCATCGCCTGCACCAAATACAGCATGACGAACCTTACGGGCACCTGCTGCTCCTGCGATGGCGTGACGCGCACGTATCAGCAAGCGAGCTTCAGTCCGAAGTACTTCCTGTGCAAGTAAGCTCCTGAGCGCACGCGCTCGTCCGCACCGAGATGAACGGA
>DASQDA010000111.1:0-1782 GCA_035634435.1 Polyangiaceae bacterium | reverse complement strand
TGACCAGTTTCCCGAGATCCGCGATGCTGTCGCGTCCCTGCCGGTGAGCAGCGCGCTGCTCGATGGGGAAGCCGCCATCGTGCTGCCAGACGGCCGCACGAGCTTTCAAGCACTACAGAATCGTTTTTCCAAGGCCGCGCGCATCGGTGCCACATACTTCGCTTTCGACCTGCTGCACCTCGACGGTCGTGATCTTTCCCAGCTCCCGCTGGAGCAGCGCAAGGCCGAGCTGAAGGCGGTCCTGGCGCGCAGTGCAGATCCCGTGCTGCGCTACTCGCAGCACTTCGACGTCGACGGTCCGGACTTCTTTCGCCACGCGTGCGGGGTCGGGGCGGAAGGAATCGTCTCCAAGCGGCGTGATGCGAAGTACAGCCCCACGCGCGCTGACACCTGGCTAAAGACCAAATGTGTCCAACGCCGGGCCTTCGTGATTGGCGGCTTCACTCGGCCGGAAGGCTCCCGCGTTGGCATCGGGGCGCTCTTGCTCGGCTACTACGATGAGGCCGGCAAGCTCGTCTTTGCCGGTAAGGTAGGCACCGGGAAGGGGTTCACGGCCACGTACCTGGCCGAGGTGCGACGCGGCCTCGACACCATCGTGCAAGAGGGCTGTCCTTACTCGGTTCCTCCGCCAGCTGCGCTCGTCAAGGGCGTGACGTGGGTGCGCCCGCTCCTGGTGGCGGAGGTCACCTTCGCGGAGTGGACGAGCGACGGCAGCATCCGCCACGCTTCGTTTCAGGGTTTCAGACCTGACAAGAGCGCGGCGGATGTGCGGGGTGAAGGCTAGCCCCGGGCGCCCAGAGGTACCCGGCCGTGGTTCGCGCGGCTCCGACGTGCGGTTCTGCACGGGTCATGCTCGCGACAATCCCGGTTGCGGTCGTCACGTTGTGTTGGAGAGCGCAGGCACGCCCTCGGCTGCGTAGGCAAGCCAGCAAGTCTGAGGCTCACAGCGTCGTCGTTCGCTTCGGTTGCGGACAACGCAGGAATCAATTGCAGTCGATCGCAGCGCTCGCGCAGGTTCTACCCGCCCATGCGCTGGGCTGAACGCGGAGCGTTCCTTGCTCTCACCTGTGTTCAGGGCGATAGTCCTCGCGAATGTTTGCGCGCCGTCCAGTGACGAGGCCTCATCCTGCTCCCTCGAGTCGCCGCCACGGTGCCCCACGTTGGGCAGCCATATTGGTTGCCGCGGTCGCGTGCGACGAAATGATCGGGATTGAGGAACCGCGCTATGACCCGACCAAGGACCTGGGTAACGAGAGCACTGAAGGTGGCAATGGGGGTGCTCGGCACCGTCCTGCTGGAGCGGGTGCGGACGGCGGCGGCGCCAGGGGTGGCGGTGCTGGGGATTCCGCTGCTGGCTCGAGCTCCCTCGACGGCGGCTCCAGCGGGGCCGTAGGCACAGATCACGGTGGTACTGGTGCGTGCCAAGCGGCGGCCGCAGGAGCACCAGGCATTGGTGTTGGCGGCCAGAGTGAAGCGGGTGGGGCGGGCGGCATGGCTGCGTCTGCTGGCTCGGGCGGCGAAGCTGGGGGGCCGTCTGACCGCATAACGTGCGAGCGGTATTGTCAGCTGTTGGACGTTAATTGCACTGGCGAAGACGCGCAGTACGCCGATATCGACCAGTGTTTGGCCGTTTGTCCCAGCTTTCCACTGGGCGCAAATAGCGAAAACCGCAACACGCTAGCGTGCCGCCTCCGGCTGGCAGTATCCGCACTGTACACAATAGGTGCCGAGCGTTCACAGACTTGCGATGCAGCGGGGCCAGGCGGCGATGGATTTTGCGGG
>DASQDA010000110.1:0-4885 GCA_035634435.1 Polyangiaceae bacterium | reverse complement strand
ACGAGATCACCCGCGCCTCGCGAGCTCAGCACATCCTGACCGTTGGCACGGTCGTGCACTACGTCGAGCAGAACATGAGCTTCGGCGTCTTCCAGGAGGAGGGCAAGTACCGCATGGTGGTCAATCTTCGGTTCGCAGCGGCCGAGGGCGTGAGCTTCAGCAGCAGCATGCTGAAGCTGGCTCGCGTTCTGCGCTGAGCCGAGCTCCGCGACCCGGCGGCCTACACTGTCGCCAGCCTTAGGTCGCGGCATTCTCGGCCGTCTCAAAGGTTGATGCGAGGGTTAACCGTAGCCGAGAGCCGGCGCCGTGGTCTTTCTGTCGGCACGAAGCTGGCGATCGTGACTGTCAGCTTGATGGCGCTCGTCTCCGTCGGTGTGTACTTCGCGCTCACCCGTTCGCTCGAGCATGCGCTCTTGGCAGCCAAAGGCGAGTCGTCGCAGGCGGTTGGCTCGCTCTTCGCCGCCAACGTGAGCGCCGCCGTCGACTTCGACGATGCCGAGGGCATCCAGGAAGCCTTGCGACACCTGGCGACCGACCAGGGCGTCACGTTCGCGGCAATCTGGCCCGCAGACGCTTCCGCTGACGCTTCCGCTGCCAAGGGTGAATACGTCCGCCCGGGGCACCAGCAGCGCGGCAAGCTGACGCGTTCCAAGGGCGCGCAGCTAGTCTGGGGGCCCGACACCTTGTCGCTCAACGTGCCCGTGTGGGCCAATGGCAACCGCATCGTCGCCTACGCGCTGATCGACTTCTCGTTGCGCGGCGAGATGGCCAAGATCGAGGCGATCAAACGCAGAGTGCTCGTCACCTCGACGGCGGTGGCCGCCGCCCTGGTGGCGCTCTTGCTCATCGTGTCGCGTCGGACCGTGCTGTTGCCCTTGCAACGCTTGCAAGCCGGCGCTCGTCGAGTCGAGCGCGGTGAAGCGGCCTCCTTCGATATCAGCTCACAGGACGAGGTCGGCGACCTTGCCCGCGCGCTTGGCCAGATGTCGAGCGCGATCGTGGATCGCGAAGCGGAGATCCGCCGCCGCAACGAGGATCTGCGACTGGTACTGGACAACGTCGGCCAAGGCTTTCTCACGCTCTCGGCAGAGGGCACCGTCTCCAACGAATACTCGCACATCGTCGAGGACTGGTTCGGCAAGCCCGAGCAGGGCGCCGGCTTCTCCGACTACCTCTCCCGCGTCGATTCGAGGTTTTCCAGCTGGTTCGCCGTGGCCTTTTCTCAGCTCCGCGAAGGCCTTCTGCCGGCGGAGGTCGCCGTCGCGCAGGCGCCGGCGCGTCTCAGCCTGACCGATCGGACCTTCAGCTTCGACTACCGCGTGATCACGTCGCAAGACGGTGCGTTCGATGGGCTGATCGTGATCATCACGGACGCCACGCCCTTGCTCGAGAAGGAACGCGCAGAACGCGCGCAGCGCGAGGTAGTGTCGGCTTGCAGGCGCGTCGCGCGCGACCCGCAGGGCTTTTCGGACTTCTTGCAAGAGGCAGAAGCGTTGGTGTCATCAATCCGTGCCGACGAGCCCGACCGTGGTCTGCTCGCGCGCAGTCTGCACACGCTGAAGGGCAACTGCGGGACCATGGAGGTGCAGTCGGTCGCCGAGCTCTGCCACGAGCTCGAGCAGCGCTTGTTAGACACCGAGAGCGGGCTTGCCGCCGCCGACGAGCAGCAGCTCCGCTCGCGCTGGGCCGACTACGTCGAGCGTATTCAACCGCTGATTGCTGCATTCCACAACGACGGGGTCCTGCTCGACGCTTCGCGTTATCGCGCGTTCGTCGCTGCGCTCGAGACGGGGCGCAGCCGCGAAGAGCTGCTGGAAGAAGCGCGTAGCTGGAGCTTCGAGGAAACCAGCAAACCTCTCGAACGCTTGGCACAATACGCGGAGCGCCTGGCTATCCAGCTCGGCAAGGGCGAGCTGAACGTTGAAATCGCGGGTTCTGGCTTGCGTCTGCCGCGCCGAGCGTGCGCTAGCGTCTGGAGTAGCCTGGTGCATGTGGTGAGAAACGCCGTCGACCACGGCCTCGAGACGCCGGCCGAGCGTCAGCGCCTGGGTAAACCGCCGGCCGGTAAGCTCACACTCGCCACCGCCGTGGAAGGGGACGCCCTCGTGATCAGCGTGTCGGACGATGGACGGGGCATCGATTGGAATGCCGTCCAGCAACGCGCGCGGGCACTCGGGCTGTCGAATGACACTCAAAGCGAGCTCGAGGCGGCGCTGTTCGCGCCCGGGCTCACGACGCGCGCTATCGCCACCGAGACCTCGGGCCGAGGCATTGGTACCGGGGCGGTCCGTGAGGCGGTGCGCCTGCTAGGCGGCAAGGTGGAGGTGCAGTCCACCCCGGGCGTGGGAACGACATTCAAGGTGCAGGTGCCACGGGTTTTCCCGCGGCTTACCTGCGACCGACCCAGCCGCGCCGAAGCGCTCAGAACATCAGGAATTCACCCTCGCTAGCGCACAACGGGCGCTCGGCGCCGAGCTCGAAATCGGGCGCTACCTCCCCCTCTAGCCACACCATGACGCGGCCCGCGGAGGAGGCGAAAAGCGCCGGCTGGGCCTGGGTACGTGGTAGCGGGGAAAGCCGCACGCCACTCAGAACGACGGGGGTGCTCAGCTTGATGGTTTCGCCACGCGCCATCAGCTTGGATTTCAGGCGCCCTACCAGTTGATTGGCGAGCTCGCCGACCCAGTCGCGCAGAATAGCCGCGTCCGGCGCTGCGGCACGCAACGTGGACTCCGGCGCTGCCAGCAGGCAAGTGCCGCGTACGCTGTCGCTCACGAAGCCCATGACGCCCGAGAACAGCACCTCGTCGCTGTCGTCCCAGCGCTGCTGGGTGGGCTCGAGGACCACGTCGTAGGCGTGCATCAGCTCGACGCAAGCGGCGGCGGCCAGGTCCTGAATCTCGGCGGTGATTTCAAGTCGATCAATGAACATCTTAGTCCTAACGGGCAAGCTTCTTGGCCGCCATGAGCAGCATTTCCGGCTTTACTGGCTTGATGAGCCAACCTTTGGCTCCCGCCTTCTTCGCACGTTCGATCAGCGCTTCCTCCGCTTCCGTGGTGAGCATCAACACGGGGATGCCACGCGTTTCTGGCTTCTCGTTGAGGCGCTCGATCATATCGAGCCCGTTCATCACCGGCATGTTCACGTCCACGATGAGCAGGGATAGCTCGCCTTCGAGGTTGACCGTGGCCAGCCCTTCAGCACCGTCCCTTGCCTCCAGGACCGTGAAATTGGCTTGACCCAAGACCCGGCGCACCTCCAGTCGGATGGTCTCCGAATCATCCACAACCAGTACTTTTTTCACTCAATCCTTTCCGGGAGCTGCAGTTCCAAAGCGCCGGCTCCTGCGGCAATTACGACCGGCTGAGTCTAAAGTTGAGCCATGACCCGCGGCCGAGCTGGCCTCGTTGCCGACGACCTCAGCCGCGCTCGCACACCCGCCCGACGGGACTGTTTCACGAGGCTGAGCTAGCGAAGAAGGCACCGCTTCGCCCCGTAGGGCGCATGTAAGATGCGCAGCGTGTTACCCACCTCGGCTCGCTTGTTACGCTTGCTGTCGCTGCTGCAATCACGCCGAGACTGGACGGGCGCGGCTCTCGCCGAGCGTCTCGACATAACCGAGCGAACCGTGCGCCGCGACGTGGACCGCTTGCGCACCCTTGGCTACCCGGTTCACTCGAGCGCCGGGGTCGCCGGCGGTTACCGCCTCGGTGCAGGAGCGGAGCTCCCGCCGCTGCTCCTCGAGGATGACGAGGCCCTTGCCGTCGCCATCGGCTTGCGGAGCGCCGCGAGCGGTACCGTCTCCGGCATGGAAGAGTCAGCCATGAGGGCGCTGGCGAAGCTCGAGCAGGTACTGCCAACGCGGTTGCGGCGCCGAATGAAGGCGCTGCACGCGCACATCGTGCCGCTGCATGGCTTCGGGCCGCGCATCGACGCGGACGTTCTCTCGACGCTCGCGAGCGCGTGCCGCGAGCAACAACGGGTGCGCTTCAGCTATGAGGGCACAGCCGCGGCTCCCAGCGAGCGGCTCGTGGAGCCCCATGGCCTGGTGCACACGGCCAGCCGCTGGTATCTCGCGGCATGGGATACCAGCCGCGAGGACTGGCGCACCTTTCGCGTGGATCGCATCGGCAGCAGCGCAACGACGGAGCAGCGCTTCGTCGAGCGTCCCCTTCCGCACGGCAGCCTCGCCGCATTCGTCTCTCGCTCGATCTCTCGGGACGTGTACCCGTCGAAAGCACGCGTCGTCCTGCACGCGCCGGCGGCCGACATTCGTGAGCGAGTCGCGGCTGCGGCCGGGTTTATCACGCCGCTCGGCGAAGCGCGCTGCGTGCTGGAGACGGGAGCGCATTCACTCGATCACCTCGCAATACACATTGCTCTACTAGGAGTGGACTTCGAGGTCGAGAGCCCGCCGGAGCTGGTGCTGCGGGTGAAAGAGCTTGGAGAGCGGCTCCGTCGCGCCGGCTCGAGGCGAGCTGCCGAGAAACGCTGAACCCGACCCGTCTGTCTCATAGATAATGCGTCATGCTCGGCCAGTACTCCGTACCTCCGCTGGGGGTGAAGCGCTCGAGAAGCGGGCGCGCGCTGTGTGGCGCACGTCCGCCTGACAGGTCGGTTCGAAGCAGCGTTCAGCAGCAGCGGAAGGCTTTGACGTGCGCGCATCACACATGCCTGCTCGGCCTTGTCTGGAACGCCCACCCTCCGTCACCCCTACTTCCCAGCGACGAGGACTCCGCGCCTCGTGCCTCCAGCTAGAAGGGCCTCCGTTTCTGCACCAGGCTTCGCCCGGGACCATTAAGATACCCCACGAAGAGTCGTTCTGCCTACACGACCCTGCAGGATTGTAGGACCTGTATACCGCTCCGCCGAAACCGCCACTCGC
>DASQDA010000109.1:0-10248 GCA_035634435.1 Polyangiaceae bacterium | reverse complement strand
GCGGCGAGACCGTGCTCCTGATCAGTCCTGACGCCGCGCCGTTGCGGCTCTTCGCGACGGCGGGAGCCGCGGCGCCGCACGTGCTCGATCAGGGCAGCGGTGATCTCGGCGTGCGGCTCGAACGCTTTTTCACACACGCGCTCGCACGACATCCCTGGGCAATCGCGCTGGGCACGGATTCACCTGGCATGCCCGCGTCGAAGCTGGATGAAGCCATCGACGCGCTCGAGACCTCCAGTGCCCAGGCGGTGTTCGGTCCAGCTCTCGACGGCGGCTACTACTTGCTCGGCGTCAAGGCGATCGCGCCACGGATGCTCGGCGACGTGCGCTGGAGCACGAGCGCCGCTCTCATCGACAGCGAACGTGCGCTCGCACGCGCTGGCCTATCGTCCTGTCGCATCAGCGCGTGGTTCGACGTGGACGAACCGCACGATCTCGTCAGGTTGACGGAGCTACTGCAGCGGCGCGAGGTGACGGCACCGCAGACCGCTCTCGTGCTCGAGACATTGAAACGAAGGGAAACGCTGGCATGAGCTATTACGAGGCGGAACAGTTGCAACGTTTCTCGGAGCTCGGCAAAGAAGCGCCGGAGCTCTGGAGCAAGTTTTTGGCCTGGTATCAGGCGGTCTTCGCCGAGGGGGCCTTGAGCGAACGGGAGAAGGCGCTCATCGCGCTGGGGGTGTCCCACGCGCTGCAGTGTCCCTATTGCATCGACTCGTTCAGCACCACGTGTCTGGAAAAGGGTGCGGATTTAGAGCAGATGACCGAAGCGGTGCACGTGGCCGCGGCGATTCGCGGGGGCGCTGCGCTGGTGCATGGCACACAGATGCGCGACCACGTGCACAAGGTGTCGATGTGAGCGCCGCATCGGCGCCACCGCGCTTGTTGCAAAGCCTTACCCGGCGGGGAGCTCCGCTGGCGTCCTCGGCCGAGCAGCGGGCGCGGCTCAACCGGCTTGCGCCACAGCACGCGTTCGCCTCGCGTCTCGCCGAGGGCGGCAGCGCGCCGCTGGTCCGAAGCGACGTGCGGGTTCTCCAGGTCAACCTGGGCAAGCGCTGCAATCAGACCTGCCGGCACTGTCACGTGGACGCGGGGCCTGATCGGCGCGAGGTGATGCCCGACGACGTCTTCGAAGCGTGTCTTTCGCTCCTGGCCCGCACGCGCATCGCCACGCTCGACATCACCGGCGGCGCGCCGGAGCTGCACCCGCGCTTCTGCGAGCTCGTGGAACGCGGCGCGGGGCTCGGCTGCAAGGTGATGAGCCGCTGCAACTTGACCGCCACCTTGCTGCCGAACTACGCGCACGTTCCGCTGCATCTGGCCCGCCACGCGGCCGAGGTGGTCGCCTCCGTTCCGTGGTTCAAGGCCCGGGAGACCGACGCGCAACGCGGCGCGGGTGTCTTCGACCAATCCATCACGGCGCTCAAAGGGCTCAACGAGCTTGGTTATGGGGTTCCGGGCAGCGGTTTGATCCTTAACCTGGTCACCAATCCCGTGGGCGCCTACTTGCCGCCGAATCAAGCGGCGCTCGAGCGCGACTTCCGCCGCGAGCTCCTGCGGCGCTACGACCTGCGCTTCAATCAGCTGTTTACCATCACCAACATGCCCATCAGCCGCTATCTGGAATACCTGGAGCAGAGCGCTCAGCTCGAGACGTACTTGAGTCGACTGGTGAATGCCTTCAACCCACAAGCCGTAGGCGGGCTCATGTGTCGCACCACGCTATCGGTTGGCTGGGACGGGCGTCTCTACGACTGTGACTTCAATCAGATGCTCGACATGGCATTGCCAGCCACCATCTTCGACGTGGAGCCGCAGAGCTTGGTCGGCGAAGCGATCCTCACCGACACTCATTGCTTCGGCTGCACTGCGGGCAACGGGTCGAGCTGCGGAGGCGCGACCTCATGAGCCGCACCATCGCCATTCTGGGCGGCAGCGGGCTCTATGCGCTCGATGGTCCGAGCTTCGTGCGCGAGCTCAGCGTGACCACGCCGTTCGGCGCACCGTCCGATGTCATCGTCGAAGCCGAGCTATCCGGCACCCGCGTGTTGTTCCTGGCACGGCACGGGCGGGGTCACCGCTTGGCGGCCCACGAGGTGAACTATCGCGCCAACGTGTTCGCCCTCAAGCAGCTGGGAGCGACTCACCTGTTGAGCGCGTCCGCCGTTGGCTCCCTGCAGCAGCACATTCGCCCCGGCGACGTGGTGGTCGTCAATCAGTACATCGACCAGACGCGGCAGCGGGCGGCGAGCTTCTTCGAGGGTCGGGGAATCGTGGTGCACGTCAGCCTGGCAGATCCGGTCGACGCGGACTTGCACAGGGGCGTCTGCCACGCGGCCGAGCGCGCCGGCGCTCGCGTGCATGCCGCCGGCACGTACGTGTGCATCGAGGGTCCGCAGTTTTCGACGCGCGCCGAGTCGCGGCTCTTCAAGGCCTTCGGCGCGGACGTCATCGGAATGACCAACATGCCCGAGGCGAGGCTCGCTCGCGAGGCAGAGCTCGCCTACGCCTCGTTGTGTCTCGTCACCGACTACGACGCCTGGCGACACAGCGAAGCTCCCGTCCAGGTCAGCGCGGTCCTCGACCAAGTCCGGGCCAACGCGGAGCTCGCAAGCCGCACGTTGATCGAGCTGATCGAGCGAGCAGGCAGCCTTGCCGGCGATGGACCCGCCAGCAAGGCGCTCGACATGGCGCTGCTCACGGCTCCCGCTCACATCACTCCGGAGGCGCGCAAGGAGCTCGCTCCGTTGCTCGAGCGCGTGCTTGCTGCACGGGGCGGGGCGCCGACCCGCGACGCATGAAGCTGTCGGCCATCATTCCGACTTTCTGCGAGGCCAGCAGCGTCGGGCAGACGGTCCTGCACTGCCGCGCCTTCGCCGATGAGGTGATCGTGGCAGACGCCGAGAGCCCGGATGCAACGCAGCAGAACGCTCTGTTGGCGGGCGCTCAGCTGGTCGTTTCACGCAAGGGCCGCGGTCAGCAGCTCAATGCGGGGGCACGCGCTGCCAGCGGTGACACCCTGATCTTCGTGCACGCGGACACGCTGCTACCGGCCGCCGCCCGAGCTGCTTTGGTCGGCGCCCTGGCCAACCCAGCGATCGTGGGCGGCAACTTCAAACTGCGATTCGTGCCCAGCACGCGCGCCGGTAGGTTCTACGCGGCAGCCAATCACTATCGGCGGCGAACCTTCGGCATCTACTATGGGGACTCGTGTATCTTCGTCCGCAGCTCGGTGTTTCGGGAGCTCGGAGGCTTTCGCGAGCTCGCACTGTTCGAAGACCAGGAGTTCGTGCGTCGACTCGAAGCCCACGGACGTACCCACTACGAGACCCAGGTGGAAGCGGCCACCAGCTCGCGCCGTTTCGCGCAACGACCGCTCCGCACGCTGGGGCTCTGGGCGCTCTTGCAGGGGCTGTATGCCGTGGGTGTCGGGCCCGCCGCCCTGGCACGGCTTTACGCGGAGGTCCGCTGAGGCGCCCATGCGACGCTGGCTATTCGGCTGCCTGCGGGCAGGCTCGCTGCTGGCTCTGGTGATCCTGGAGCGAGCCTTCCCTTTGCGCGCGGCGCGCGAACCGCTGCCACGACGGACGTTGCGAAACCTGAGCCTCGGGACCGTGAGCTTCGCGGTGGTTCGGTGCATCGAGCTACCCCTCGTCACGCGCGCAGCCGACTGGGCGGGCAAGCATGAGCTTGGGGTATTGTTCTGGCTCCGCGCGCCGCGACGAATGCGCGCGCTGTTGAGCTTCTTGTGGCTCGATTACACGCTGTACCTCTGGCATCGCGCCACGCACCAGCTGCCGATCTTGTGGCGACTTCACGCGGTTCACCACTCGGACCGTGACCTCGACCTCAGCACCGCCGCCCGCTTCCACGCTCTGGAGATGCTCGTTTCCGTTCCTTACCGTGTCCTGCAAGTGATGCTCTTCGGCCTCCACGCCGGCGACGTCGCGACCTGGCGCGGCTGGCTGTCAGCCAGCGTGCTATTTCACCATTCGAATCTGCGACTCCCGTACCAGCTCGAGCGCGCCTTGGCCGTCTTGCTGGTGACGCCACGGCTGCATGGCTTGCATCACTCCGAGCTGACGCACGAGCAGCACGGCAACTGGTCGAGTCTGTTGTCGCTGTGGGACGCGCTGCACGGATCGTTCGCCTACCCGAGCCGCAACGCCATCCACGACGTCGGCGTTCGGGGATTGAGCGGCAGCGGCTTCGACGAGTTGTGGCTCGCGCAACGGGACCACTAGCCGAGTGGCGTAGGCGGCAAGCTTCAATTGAAGGGCGGCATCGGGTAAGCCGTTGTCGGCGAAGAATCGTCGGCGCGGTGCGTTTGCGTCACGAGCGGCAGCTTCAGCCAAGCTTGCAGCGTCTCGATCTCGCAAGCCGTGAGAGGCGTTCGCTTTCCGGCTCCGGTGGCGTCGGGTGGCGGCATCTGGCGCGACTTGGAGCACGTTGGCGGATTGGGAGCCTTGATGACGTCGACGACGATCTCGAATCGCATTGGCCAGGTGGGGCACGACGACTTGTGCGATCCACCCGTTATCCAGTCGTAGGCGTGATTGTAACCCCCAGCGCTGGTGGTGGGGGCTGCATCGATGACATGGCAGCCATTGCCGCCACCACACGCCTTGATGAGGAAGGGCTGCACGTGTTGCTTGAAGCTCACGTTGGCCGGCACGTTGCAGCTGCTGGCACCGCCTGTGCCTCCAGCGCCGGAGCCGGCTTTTCCGCCACTGCCAGCCAGCGCGCCCGCCGCTCCTGCGCTGGGCGCGCCCCCGGCGGCCGCACCCGCGCCGGCGCTGCCGCCGATGGCGGTGGTCCCCCCGCTGCCCCCGAAGCCGGCGCTGCCGGCGACTCCGCTGCCCGCGCCACCGCCCGCTGCAGCACCGGAGGCACCACTCTGACCCAGGGCGCCGCCGCTGGGGCTGCCGATGGTTCCCCCGCCGGCGAGCGCACCGCCCATCGCGACCATGGCGCCGCCCGTTGCCTCGCCGCCGCCCACGCCACCGTTACCCGGAGACAGCCCACCTGCCCCGGAGCCGGCTACCGAAGGCATGCCTGCTCCACCTCCCCGGCTCTGACCTCCGCCACCAGGAGCGGCAGGCCCAGCACTACAGCCGCTGAAAAGCGCAAATAGCAGGACAAGCGGAGCGACAGAGCGGTTTTCGACGATGGAGTGCATTTCGGTTCCGGACGGCCAGCGAGCGCAGTGGCGGGCCCCCCAACAGAGTGATGTGACTGCGGTAAATGGGTCGCGCGAAAAACTCGACTTGCAGAAATGCCGCCCCGTTGCCGGGCGCTGCTAAAGACTACGGAGCTCCGGCTCGCGACTCCGCCGCTGTCGAGGCCGCGCGCCTGTGATAATCGAAGCGGCGCGTCGCGTTGTAGCAGACGCGCAAGCGCTGCCGACCTCTGTTCGCGCCGTTGGCGAAACTCGCCGGTACCCGGAGGTCACTGCTCGTGCACGCGACCGCAGAAAGCTCGGCACGTAGAACACCGTGCCTGCGAGCGGTGCTCGGCGCGCTCCTGTCGAGCATCCGAGTTGCTCGGCGCTCCAACGCTGCGCCCGATATCCTACACTGGTACCCACGTTGCGGCGCTGAGCAACTTTGATTTCCACCCCGCCACCACGGAACCGGCGTAAGAGTGTTGCATGACGTTGTGCGGGGATACGCTCCTGGAGCGCGCGTGTGTGGCGGATCCGCGAGGGCGGTCGTGAATCGGGGAGCGGTGCCCACGCAGGCGGGGGTAGTGCCGAAACAGTCGAGCGACAAGGATTCCGAGCACCTGCGTATGTTGATCGAGGCGGTCAAGGACTACGCGATCTTCATGCTCGACCCAGCCGGGGTCGTCGTCACCTGGAACTCCGGGGCGCAGGCTTTGAAAGGCTACTCGTCCGACCAGATCATCGGCCAGCACTTCTCGGTGTTCTATTCCGAAGAGGACTGCAAGTCTTTGAAGCCACAGCTCGAGCTGGAAACGGCCGAGCGCGTCGGGCGCTCTGAGTCCGAGGGCTGGCGCGTGCGACAGAACGGCACGGCGTTCTGGGCTCACGTGCTCGTCAGCGCCATCCGCGGGGACGCCGGCGACCTCCTGGGTTTCGCCAAGGTGACGCGCGATCTGACCGAGCGCCGCCACACGGAGCGTCTCGAGTACCTCGAGGCGCAACGAAAAAGCCAAGAGCTCGAGGACGAGAACCGTCGCATGCACGAGGCCAATCGCCTCAAGAGCGAATTTCTCGCCAACATGAGCCACGAGCTGCGCACGCCGCTGAACGCCATCATCGGCTTTTCGGAGCTGATGTTCAAAGGCAAGGCGGGCCCTGTCGCCGACGAGCACCGCGAGTATCTGGGTGACATCCTCAATAGCTCACGACACCTGCTGAAGTTGATCAATGACGTGCTCGACCTTGCAAAAGTGGAGTCAGGCAAGCTCGAGTTTCGCCCCGAGCCGCTGGACCTGCGCCTGCTCATCGGCGAGGTCAGCGACATTCTTCGCGGCCTGGCCTCGGCCAAGGGCATCCACATCGAAGCCGTGGTCGATCCCGCCGTTTCGGCTGTGGTGCTGGATTCGTCCAAGCTCAAGCAGGTGCTCTACAACTACCTCTCCAACGCGCTCAAGTTCTCGCCGGATTTCGCGGTCGTCACCATTCGTGTCCAGCCGGAAAGCGAGGGTTGGTTTCGTCTGGAGGTGCAAGACAGGGGCATCGGCATCGCCTCCGAGGACCTGCACCGCCTGTTCGTGGAGTTCCAGCAGCTCGATGCGGGCATGGCCAAGAAGTACGCCGGAACCGGGCTGGGGCTCGCGCTCACGAAGCGCATCGTCGAGGCACAAGGCGGAAGCGTAGGTGTGATAAGCCGCAGCGACGCAGGGAGCACCTTCTGGGCAGTCCTTCCGCGCAACGCCAGCAACTTGCGCGTAGAGGAGAGCGCGCGACCTCCGGCTCCGGCGCTCGAGAGGTCGACCACGCTGGCCGGGACCGTCCTGGTCGTCGACGACGATCCCGCGGCGCTGCGCCTGATGGGAGCAACCCTGAAGAGCGCAGGCTATACAGCGCGGTGCTTCGGACACCCCGCCGAGGCGCTGCGCGCGCTCGAGGACGCCGTGCCGGCCGTCGTCGTCATGGATCTCGAGATGCCCGATATGGACGGCTTCGACCTCCTCGAGCGGCTGCGCAAGCTACCACATCTACGCGGCGTCCCGGTGGTGGTCTGGACGGTCAAGGACGTGAGCGAGGCCGAGCGCAAGCGCCTGCTGGTGGCGGCGCAGCGCATCGTGCTGAAAGGTGAGGGCGGGGGCGAGGCAATCCTGGAAGCATTGGCGCCCTACCTCAGCACCGAGAAGGCCGGAGGTGTCAATGGAGCGTGAAACGATCCTGATCGTGGATGACAACGCCGTCAATCTCAAGCTGGCGCGCGTGCTGCTCGCCGGCGAGGGCTACGCGGTAGCGACCGCAGCGGACGCCGTGGAGGCCTTGCGGGCCCTGGAGACGCTCAGGCCGAGCCTCATCTTGATGGACATCCAGCTGCCCGGAATGGACGGCCTCGAGCTGACACGCCGCCTCAAGGCGGAGCCCGGTACCCGGAGCATCGTCGTCATCGCGTTAACGGCCTACGCGATGAAGGGGGACGCGGAAAAGGCATTCGCCGCGGGCTGCGACGACTACATTTCCAAGCCCATCGACATCGACACGCTGCCGCGGACGATCGCGCGACACCTCGTGGCGAATCGAGTCAGGGCATGAGTACTCCTCACGTCCTCATCGTGGAGGGTCATGTCCCCACCCGCAGCCTGATGCGTGTCACCTTGCAAGCCGAAGGCTATGGGGTGATGGAAGCCGAGAGCGGTCGACGCGCGCTCGACGTGGTCGAGACCGGAGCCCCAGCGCTGGTATTCTTGGATTGCAAGCTGCCGGACATGGACGGCTTGGAAGTGGGGCGGCAGCTCGGCCTCTTGGCGCCAGGCATGCCGTTGATCGCACTGACAGGCTGGGCGTCGGCGGACGAGAGCCGTCTGCTCGCGGCGGGCTTCCTCGACGTGCTGGTCAAACCCATCCAGACGGCGCGTTTGGTGGAGCTGGTCGAGCGCTACCTGGGGGAGCCGCCGCCGGGGCCGTTCCGGTCCGGCAAGCGGGTTCTGCTGGTGGACGACGACCCCGTCCAGCGAAAGCTGGCCCAGCTGGCGCTCAGCGGCGCGGGCTTCGCAGTCAGCGTCGCCGAGGATGGCGCCACCGCGCTGCGGCTTGCCGCCCAGGAGCCGCCCGACGTGATCGTGAGCGACGTGTTGATGCCGCAGATGGATGGCTTTGCTTTTTGCAAGGCCGTGCGCACGCACGAAGCGCTCGCGGGCGTGCCCGTCGTACTGATGTCGGCTCATTACCTGGAAGACGACGATCGCAAGCTCGCGGCCCGCTTCGGCGCAAACCGCTACGTGTCGCGCACAGATGGCTTCGGCACCGTGGTGCGCGCCGTGCTCGCCGCCATCAATTCGCCGGTGGGGGAGCTTCACTCTCCCCCTGCCGAAGATCTGCAAGCAGAGTACCTGCGGCGCGTCGCCCATCAGCTCGAGCGCCAGGCGAGCATCGGTATGGGCCTGGCGCGCCGCGTGTCCTTGCAGGCGTCCGCGCTCTCCGTCATCGACGGCTTATCGGACTCACTTGCACGGCAACTCGATCCAGAAAGCGCGCTCGACGAGACGCTCGCGCATTGCCTGGAAGCTGCAGGGATCTCGATGGGAGCCATCCTGCTTTACGGCGACGATGCCAAGCTTTCCCTCAAAGCACAGGCGGGTCCGGAGCTGGAGCTTGCCTGGGAAAAGCACGCCTCGCTCCTGCAAGAGGTCCGCCACGGAGGCGCTCTCGTGCTGCCTTCCGCCGAGGGTGGCGGCGCAGGCGAAAAGTTGCTCCTGGCCTTGGGGGCCACCTCGGCCGTAGCGGTGCCCATCAGCGCACGCAGCGAAGTCCTGGGCACGTTGCTGCTGGCGTCCACTGGCACCAATCTGGCTGGCGCCGAGGGCGAGTCCGCAGTGCGCGCGGCTCGTGCAATCTCGACGCAGCTCGGCCAGGCCCTCGCGCTCAGTCGGATGTTCTCGAAGTTGTCCTCCGCCGAGCAGCGCTACCGCGCGCTCTTCGAGAACGCTCGTGATGCCATCGCCGTGTTGAGCCCGGCGGGCGTCATACTGGAGGCCAATCGTGGTTGGGAGCTTCTCTTGCGCCTGCCTCGTGCGCTGCTGCTAGGACGTAACATCAGCGACTTTGCCCCACTCACCAGCCAGAATAGCCGCCGCAGCGAGTACGCCCAGTCCATCGCCGACGGCGGCGGTCCGGCCGCTGCGCTACCGCTTCAGCGTGAGGACGGCAGCGTCATCGAGGTGGAGATATCGCGAACGGTGGTCGAGATTGCAGGCGAGCCCTCGGTGCTCATTATCGGCCGCGACGTGAGCGAGCGGCTGCAGCTCGAGGGGCAGCTCCGACAATCGCAAAAGATGGAAGCCATTGGCATGCTGGCCGGAGGCATTGCTCACGACTTCAACAACGTGCTCTCCGTCATCCTCAGCTATTCCGAGACGCTACTTGGCGGCCTCAAAGCCGGCGCGCCGATGCGCGAAGAGATTGAAGAGATCCACCAGGCCGGCAAGCGCTCCGCGGACCTCACGCGACAGCTCTTGATGTTCAGCCGTCAGCAAGTGCTTGCACCCAAGGTGCTCGACTTGAACTGTGTGCTCGTGCGGATGGAGCGCATGCTTCAACGCATCCTGGGCGCCGACGTGGCGCTCAGCTCCTTGCGCACGCCTCAGCTTGGCAGGGTGCGCATCGACCCCGGCAGTATGGAACAAGTGATCATGAACCTGGCCGTGAACGCGCGCGACGCGATGCCGAAAGGCGGCAAGCTCACGCTCGAGACAGCCAACGTTTACCTCGACGCGAGGCACGCCGCGCAGCACCACGGCGCCACGCAGGGAGCGCACGTCATGCTCGCCGTGACCGACAGCGGCGGGGGGATCGACCCGGCAACGCAGCCGCGCATTTTCGAGCCGTTCTATACCACCAAGGGTGTGGGCGCCGGCACCGGGCTGGGGCTTTCGACGGTCCTTGGCATCGTTCAACAGAGCGGCGGCCACATCACACTGGACACGCAGCTGGGGCGAGGGACCACGTTCAAGGTCTACTTGCCCCGTGTCGAAGCAGAGAGCGATCTCCCCCCTGCTCTCAGCGAGGCAGCGAGCCCCGTCGGCTCCGAAACGATCTTGCTC
>DASQDA010000108.1:0-1605 GCA_035634435.1 Polyangiaceae bacterium | reverse complement strand
CGCGTTACGGCTCGCCTAGACAGAGCCGCGGCTCCTTTCGGCGTGCTCTGCCAGCGTCGAGTAAGCCTGGTTCAGGCTGGCCATCGATCGGGAAAAAGAATAGTGATCGCGGCACCATTCGGCGGCCGACTGACCCACGGTAGCTGCTGCAGCCTCATCTTTGAAGGCCGACACCAAGCCGTCTGCCATAGTCTTGGCAGAATCAGTCACGGTCCATAGCGTGTTGCTTGGCGCCACCTCTGCCACACCCTCACAGGCGACGTTGGTTGCGACCACAGGCAGCCCGCACAGCATGGCCTGCGGCACTTTAAACTTCAATCCGCCACGAGCGAAAAGGGGCGCGACGAACACCGACGCCCTGCTGTAGTAGGGCATGAGAGCGGGCACCTCCCCCACGAGTTCGACTCCGCGACTCGAAGCCGCTTTCGCTTGGAGACGCTCAGTCGGCGCTGAACCGACGAGTTGCAGAATCGCGTTGGGAACTTGAGCGAAGACCTCTGGCCACACGTTGTCAAGAAACCAGACGAGACCATCCACGTTCCCGCGCCGCCACAAAGCGCCGGTGAACAACGCGGTGCGCGGCCGTGGCGTTGTTGGCGGTGTATGGGGCTCTTCGAGCCACGGATCAAGGACTTGGACGGGCGTGGTCACGCCGGCGCGGCGCAGCACCTGCTCGTCGGCTCGTTTAAAGACCGCGACCAGTTGAGCATGGAGCAGCCCACGTCGCTCCTGTCGTCTCGCCACCTCTGCGGGGAGCAGCTTCAGCGTTCGCAGAAGGCCGGCGGAGAGATTACGCACTCGCTCGGCATGGGCGTCGAGCTCGACATCGTGCTCGAGTACGCAGACGGGCGTCGTCACACCGGCGCGCCGTAGCACCGTCGCAAAGCGTGCATACCCTGCCCAATGCAGTTCGACGACGTCTGCTTCGCCGGCGCGTTCGATCAGTCCCGCGCCAAGAACGGAGCGAAGCTCCTCGTGGGATGGAGCGGGAGGTGCGTTCATCGCTCGCCTGTACAAGGCGTCGCTGGCGACTCTGAGGGGACTTCTGCCGAATTCAGCCGGCGGCCCGAGCAAGACGTCCAGCCAAGAGGGAGATGACGCGAGCGCTCCACGCTGGGCAGCCGTACCCGGCGCGATCAGGGTCGCCTCGTTGCCGAGCTTCACCAGTTCGTGCAGGTGTTGCAATAGATAGGCCCCGCCGGCATGCCTGATGGCGTCGTGGGGAACATATGGCGCGACCGTCAGAATTCTCAAATGCGCGGCCCAGTCCAACTGCGGCGGCCTCGACGGAGCAGGCACGTCAATAAATCTTGATTAGAGAACACGCTTTAACCGCCCTGCCCGGAGCGCAGCGACATTGGTCATGCGGCACCGCATAGCGACAGAGCAGGCCAATCCTTGCCAAGGTCGGAATGCCCGAGCCACTTGCGGGCAACTTCATCCGCGGGCGACTCCCAGTCGTGAGGCACCCGCCCGTCTTGGATCACGAGCTCCTGATGCACCAGACGCATCGATGCTTGCCGTCCCCACGCCAGAGCGCTTAAGGAACCCGCTTGGGCGAGCGGCACGTCGACCTGTCTGCAGTAATCGAGCACCACCGGCAGC
>DASQDA010000107.1:0-1907 GCA_035634435.1 Polyangiaceae bacterium | reverse complement strand
GCATCGTCCCAGGCGACGCGCGCCCGCTGAGCCGCGAGCGCTACCGCGCGGTAGAGAGCGCCCGTGTCCACGATCAGGTAGCCGAGGCGTTCGGCAACGCGGCGGGTCACCGTCGACTTCCCCGCGCCAGCGGGGCCGTCGATGGCAACCACGGGGCGGCGCGCCGGTGGCTGTCGCGACGCAGCGCCGCCCGTCAACGCACTACCTCGAGCTCGGCGCCCAGCGCTCGCAAGGTGCCCACGAAGCGTGGGAAGCTCACCGCGATGCAGTCGGCGTCCTCGATCACACTCTCAGCGTTGCCGACCAGGGCGAGCACGGCCGCGGTCATGGCCAAACGGTGATCACCGCCGCTTTCAATGCTAACAGCGCGAAGCGGCTCGTGAGGCCTGCCCTCGATCGCAAGCCCGTCGGGACGCGCCTCGACGTTCACACCGTAGGCCCGCAAGAGCGAGCACAGCGCCTCGATGCGGCTGGGCTCGTCGTCGTGCAACGATGCGACATCGCTGATCTCCGTCACCCCCTTGGCGCGGGCTGCCAGCGCGCACACGATGGGGATCTCGTCGAGCGCGCGCTGAGCAATTTCGCCAGCAACGGGCGTGGCGCGCAACACCGAGCCGCGCGAGCTTACCTCGCCGTACGCCTCGCCCATGCTGTCGCCGCCGGGTGTGATTCCCATGCGACCGCCAAACAGACGAATGATCTCCAAAATTGCCGAGCGCGTCGGATTCAACCCTGTCCGCCGCGTGCTCACCAGGCTGTCGGGCACGAGCTGCGCAGCAACCAGCAGGAAGCTCGCTGAAGAGATGTCGCCTGGCAGGTCGAACACGAAACCACCGATGGCCAGCGGATCGGACGGCGGGTGAAGGCGTAAGACGGAGCCCAGCGTCTCGATGGGAATGCGCAGAGCATCGAGCAGCCGCTCGGTATGGTCGCGGGCCACGACGCGCTCGTGAACGGTGGTCGGTCCGTCGGCAAACAGCCCAGACAGCAGCAACGCGCCTTTTGTGTGGTCGTTGGCGTCCGTGAGCACGTGCTCGATGGCGTGCAGGCGGGTGTTCGGCTCCACGCCGGCAATTTCCAGCGGCGGTAGCAGGCTCGGCCCGCGCTGCCTCCCGGCGATACGCGCGCCCCGCTGCCTCAAGGGGTCGACGACACAGGACACGTCGCGCCGCTCGAGCCGGGGCGTACCCACCAAGCGCGAAGCAAAAGGCTGAGCCGCGAGCACTCCCATGAGGAGGCGCAGCGCCGTCTCGGAGTGCCCACAGTCAATCGGCTCTTCCGGGGCGCGCAGGCCCGCGAGCCCTACCCCGCGGATGCGCACCGTGCCGCGCCCATCGTCCTCCGAGCGCACACCGAGCTTCTGCAATAGACTCAGCGTATTGCGGTTGTCGTTGGCGTACGCGAAGCCACGCAGCTCGCACGGACCATTCGAGAGCCCCGCGATGATGCTGGCGCGATGCGTGATGCTCCTGTCGCTCGGGACAGGAACGCTGCCGCGGAGCGGAGCTTTACAAGGACGAACGAGCAGCCGGGTCATGGCGGCTCAGGGGGCGGCACTTGGAGGCAGGCTCGCCCGGTTCGCTGGAGCGAAGGCACGCAGGTACGCCTGAGCCTTCTCGAGCAGCACGGCAATGGCGTCGCCATCGACGCCCAGCACGAACTGCACCTTGTCGTCGGCGGCGCGCGCGTCCAAGGAGCGAACCGGCTGCGGGATCCCAACGATGGCCATCAGCGGCCCCATAGTCGACAAGCGACCGTGCAAACGCTTGAGGCTATCGGCGCCGCGGCTCGCTGCCTCCGCCTCGGCGTAGGTCAGCGTTCCAGCCAAGTTCAAGCCGGGCTCCTGAAAGTTGCCAACGACCGACAGCGTCTCCATGCCGTCCAGAAACGGCAACTGGTCCCGCGCT
>DASQDA010000106.1:0-4304 GCA_035634435.1 Polyangiaceae bacterium | reverse complement strand
GCCGCTGTCCAGCGCACAGCGTCTGCAAGCGTGGATACCGCACGCGCGCGTGGTGGTGGGCCCGGGTAGTCACGACTGGCTCGTCACGCATCCACGGGCGTTCGTCGAGGAAGTGTTCGACGCTGGACGGCTCGAGCCTGCCGGGCTGTGCCGCTGCTCGAAGCTCGCTGGCACAGACTGACTCAGAACGCGGACGCTGCGGCTCCGCTACACACACGTCAGCGCCTGCCGGGGCCGCATTGCGGCGCTATTTCGCTGTGGAAACGCTGTTGCCTGCGTTGGCCTGCTCCGTGCAATCCCCTTCAGCGTCTGGGCGGCAGCGGCGCGGGGCGAGTGAGCAATGGCGATCCTGGTGGGAGCACGAGCTCGATTGGCGAGCGCACTGCAGCGCGTTTCGAGACGCGCGCTGCCGGTGCTGCGCGACTCGTATTTCGCCGTCGACCCACGTTGGCTCGGCCTTTTTCGAGTGTGCTTCGGGCTGCTGTTGCTTGCGGAGCTCGGCAATCGCTGGGCTTACGCCAGGCTGTTTTTTTCCAACGAAGGCGTGCTCCCGAACCACTACTCGCTGTTCGCGCCCATGGGCAGCGATCTATTTTCGATCTACCACGCGTTCTCTAGCGTGGGCGAGGTCCACGTCGCCTTCGGGCTCACGGCGGACGTCTTCGGCGTGTTCACTCTGGGTTACAAGACGCGTCTCGCCCAGGTTCTGTCCGCCGTTTGCATTACCAGTCTGCACTCCCGTAACCTCTTCATGGAAAACGGTGGCTCGGTCGTCACGCACTCGCTGGCAATCTGGACCGTGTTTCTGCCACTCGGTCGCTGCTTCTCGCTGGACGCCCTGCTCGCGTCGCTCCGTGCACGTCCGGAGAGCTCTGCCACCGAGCTGAACGCGCGCCCCGCCGGGCCGCCCGAGCCGTTCGTCTCGCTGGTGGTTCTCGGGCTGCTGCTGCAATGGAGTGCGATTTACTACCTGAATGCCGTTCAGAAAGACGGTGCCGGTTGGCGGGACGGAACGGCCATTCACTGGTTCCTGCACCAGGACCGCATCGTGACCGGCGTCGGCATCTTTGCTCGCGAGCACTTGCCGCTCTGGGCAATCCAGCTGATGACGCACGGGACGTTGCTCATCGAGCGCACGCTGCCGCTGCTTCTGCTCTTGCCCTTCGGCGCCAGGGGCTATCGGTTGCTGGCCTTGGCACTCGCGCTGGCGCTGCACGGGAGCATCGCGCTGTTCTCGCGGCTAGGGCCGTTCTCCTATGCGATGGTGGTGTTCTTCCTGCTACTGCTCGGCGACCGAGAGCTCCGCTGGCTGGGACGCTGGTTTGCTCGACCCGCGCGCCGAGTCAGCTTGGTCTTCGACGTCACTGATGCGCGCGCGCTGCTGATGTGTCGCTGGCTCAAGCGGCTAGATCCCTTCGGTGCCGTGACGTTTCTGGAGCTGCACGCCGTCGACACTTGGCCTCCGGAGCTTCGGTCGCTGGCGCTCGGGGCGCACGGCTTCATGGCGCTCAACGCGAGCGGCGAGGTCTTCCACGGTCGAGACGCCGTGCTCGCGGCCGTTCGCGGGTTGCCTGCTGGGCGGCTGGGAGCCCTCTTGCTGCAGGTGCCGGGCGTCTCTGCGTTGCTCGCTCATGTTGAGGAAAGGCTGTTCGCCCCGGCAGGGCAGTCAGCGGTACGGCGCGAGTGGCGCGCGCTCGGCGGGGTTAGCGTTGGCGTGCGCGAGGCGCTCGCGCTTGCCTTGATGGTCACGCTCGCAACCGAGGTCGTCAAATCGAATCGGGTGTTCTCCAGTCATGCGAGCTGGCAGCGGCCCGAGTGGATGGGCAAGGTGATCGGGTACACACGCATGTTGGAGGGCTGGAGCATGTTTGCGCCGGAGCCGCCCTACGAGGACGGTCGCCTGGTGGTGGACGGTCGCACGGCGGACGGACGCAAGCTCGACCCATTCACCGGCCAGGCCCCGGAGTTCGATCCACGCTCGCCTCACGGCTGGGGTCACGACCAGCTGTGGTGCGACTACAGCCTTGCGATCCGTTGGCCCGGCCACGAGCATCGAAGGGTGTTCCTGAGCAACTATCTGCAGCACCAACATGTCTATAGCGGCCGCGCGCAGGATCGGCTGGTCGCCTTCGAGGTCTGGTGGGTCAGCGACCGTTCTCCGCCACCTGGAGAGCGCATTGGCGTGCCCTTACCACCGGAGAAGCTCCTGGCATTTGGGGCCCTGCCGGACTCAGGCGCCGAACCGTGGCTCGATCGCCCCCAGGCCCGTCACTGAAGCCGCTCGCATCTCGCCGAGACGGCGTTCGAGAAAGCGTCGCTCACTGGCGTTGCCCACGTGCTCGATGGCGCGCAGGTAGCTCTGCTCCGCAGCGGCGAAGGCCCCGAGACGCCGTGAGAAGTCGGCTCGAGCCGCGTGTAGCAGGTGATAGTCTTGGAGCGCGCCATCCTGAGCGAGGTCGTCCACAATCGCCAGCGCCGCCCGGGGGCCTTCCACCATTGCAACGGCCACCGCGCGGTTGAGCGCCACCAGCGGCGATGGCTGAATGCCCTCGAGATGTGTGTAGAGTGCCAGGATCGCCGCCCAGTCGGTGTCTTCCTTGCGGGCTGCCCGGGCGTGCACGGCCGCGATGCCCGCTTGCAAGGCAAAGGGACCCGGGTCTTTCGTGTTGAGGGCGAGCGATGCGAGCGGCAGTGCTTCGGCAATCTGCACCTGGTTCCAGCGACTACGATCCTGGTCATCGAGCACCACGACGTCACCCGCGGCATCGACCCGCGCTTCGCGTCGTGAATCGTGCAGCAGCATCAGCGCCAGCACGCCGTTGACTTCGCTCGGCACTTCCGGCCCGCTGAGCTCGCGCACGACGCGTGTCAGGCGGATGGCCTCGGCGCACAGATCGCTGCGCAGCAACGAGGCCCCGCGCGTGGCCGCGTAGCCCTCGGTGAACACGAGATACAGCACCGTCAGCACCGCATGCAGTCGTTCCGGCATCGCGCTTGGCTCGGGCACCACGTAGGGAATCTTCGCCTCCGCGATCTTGCGTTTCGCACGCACCAGTCGCTGTGCCATGGTGGCTACCGGCACCAGGAACGCGCGTGCGATCGCTTCGGTATCAAGGCCAGCCAGCGTCCGCAGCGTCAGCGCAACCTGCGCCTCGAGCGCGAGCGCCGGATGACAGCAGGTGAAGATCAGACGCAAGCGATCATCGGGTATCGCATGGGGCAGCTGGGGCTCCGGCGAGCTGTCGTCCAGCGCCACCGCGTAGGACTCGAGCTTGCCAGCAAAGCGCTTCTTGCGTCGCAGCCGATCGATGGCGATGTTGCGGGAGGTGCGCATGAGCCAAGCTCGTGCGTGCTCGGGCACGCCTCCGCCGCGCCAATCCTTGAGCGCCGCCTCGAAGGCCTCCTGAGCCGCCTCCTCGGCGATGCTGAAGTCCCCCGTCACGCGGATGAGGCTAGCCACGATACGTCCCCAGTCGGAGGCGTAGAGATCGGCGATGACCGCATCCAGGTCCGGAGCCACGGCCGATGATAGCCCGCTGCACGTGGCCTGACGTCAGCGGGCCCAAGATCGGGGCGGGCAGGGGTCGCAGCCGCCGGAAACGCGCGAGTTTCTCGCCCTCAGTGCGGCAGACACCATTTCCGAAAAAAACGTCTGCGAGCTGTCGAACCGCCCCCGTCCCGTTCGATTCAGGGGTGGAGGTACGAACTCATGAAATACATGCTGTTGACCTCTCTGGATGAAAAAGTCTGGCTCAGCCTGAGTGCGGCCGAGCAGAAGCGGCAGATGGACGAATGCGGGCCACACGTGGAAAAGCTCATAACCGCGAAGAAGCTGCTGGCCGGAGCGCCCCTTCACCCCACCTCGACGGCGACCACCATTCGCTATCGGGACGGACGGCGCCTGCTCACCGACGGTCCCTTCGCCGAGACGCGCGAGCAGCTCGGGGGCTACAGCATCATCGAGGCCAACGACCTCGACGACGCACTGGCAATCGCCAGCGGCTTCATCGGCACGAGCACGATGGCCAGCATCGAGGTGCGCCCCATCCTCGAGCTCGAGGGCTACGTCTCGCCGGTGCCGCGCTGAGCAGCCGCAGAGTAAAAGCTCTTATCGAGCGGTCATCGGCTGAGCTCGTAGCAAACGCACGGAGCGACCGCTTCACGCGGCGGCGATCGCGCTGCGAGCCAGCCGCTAGCCGCGCTCAGCGCAGCACTCCTTCACAGACGTCAGCGTTGTCTCACGTGCGCTGACGAATGACGTCCGCGAGACGACACCGAACGAACAGCGCGGCGCGACTCCTGGA
>DASQDA010000105.1:0-5386 GCA_035634435.1 Polyangiaceae bacterium | reverse complement strand
AACCCACTGCGTCCACTTTGCCAAGTGAGCCCCGACCTCCGCTGGTGGCGGAGGCGGCTGAACCGTGATGCCGCCCCCTCGAAACAAAAAGATGAATTTGGACATGAAGTCTCTCTCCTTGACGTAATCAACGCACGACCCCACCTCGATCCGGACATGGCTGCGAGCCATCTTCGCCCGATTTTGAAGTGCCCGGCGGCCGGCTTTCGTGAACGCCTCCCAGCACGATGCAAATCCGAGGAAACCTGCACCTGCGCAGCGGCAACGTCGCCGCGCTTGCTTGCTTCATGATCACGGCCTGTGCGAACGGAGGAGACGAGGAAGGCAGCGGAGCGCTTCTGGAACACTGCTCTGGAAGCTTCAGCTGCCAGTCGCCGGATGGCACGGTGCTTTCCGCGGCCCTGGGTCGCTCCAGTGACGGCCAGTGTGCCGTCGACGGCGTGGTGTTGGGGCCGGGGGGTGAAGTTCGCACCCCAGCGAGTGCAGAAAGCGACCAGAACCGCACGTGGTCTGGTGACCTTTCCGGCTTCGAAATCTGCGCGTCTACGGTCTGCATCGTGTGCACGCCCGAGCAGAGTGGCAGGACGCCAAAGTCAGACGGCGAATGCGTGGGCTCCCCCGAGTCGTGCTCATACTTCGAAGCGGGAACGTGCAGTCAAGACGGTGCGCCCTGCGTCCGAAGGTACGCTGGAACGGACACATGGATTTCGTCTGTGAGGGCATTCCGGAGAGCTGTCGGTCGTACACTTCAGCCGGCTCGTGCGAGCACCAGCTTGGATGTGATTGGGAATAAAATCAGCGGGTCGTTGCGAGGGCGCCGTTGCTACGACGTGAAGTTTCGATAACATTGGCGAGAGTCCGCCGTGACAGATCCCCTCGCAGAGGTCGTTGCGTTGCTTCAGCCGGCGGCTACGGCGTCGAAGCTCGTCAGCGCCCGCGGGCCGTGGCGCGTTCGACGCTCGGATGAGGCGCGGCTCTTCTACTGCGTGATCCTCGACGGCGCGTGCCGTCTCACCGCCGCCGGCAGCGGGACGCAGATCCTCGAGGAGGGCGACTTCGTCCTGGTCCCTTCGGCGTCGGACTTCACGGCCTCGAGCCTCGAGCCGCCCGCCGAGGAGATCGAGACCGTGCCCGCCACATTGCCGAATGGCGAGCTCAGGCACGGGTCCCGGAGCGGAGCGCCCGACGTCCGCATGCTGGTTGGCTACTGCTCGTTTGGCTCGCCGGACGCGAGCCTCTTGGTCTCACTGCTACCGCGGCTCGTGCACGTCCGCGGCCAGCCGCGGCTCGGAACGCTCGTGGAGCTCGCGCGAGGTGAGTCGCTCGCGCAACGACCAGCGCGCGACGTCGTGCTCGGTCACCTGATGGAGTTGCTCCTCATCGAAGCGCTTCGGTCGACCGCCGGAACGGCGGCGTCGCCTGGCCTCCTGCGCGGGCTGACCGATGAGCGTCTCGCGGTCGCGATACGATGCATGCACCAGAGCCCAACCAGACCGTGGACGATCGCGGAGCTCGCGAAAGAGGCCGCGCTCTCGCGTTCGACGTTCTTCGAGCGCTTCAGTTATGCGGTGGGTGTAGCGCCCATGGAGTACTTGCTCGGCTGGCGCATGGCCCTGGCCAAGGATCTCCTGCGGCGGAAACGAATCAACATCGCCGAAGTCGCGGAACGCGTCGGCTACAGCTCTGCGAGTACGTTCAGCGTCGCCTTCACGCGCCACGTCGGACTCCCACCGTCGCAGTTCGTTCGTGAATCGGCAGCCGATCGACGCACAGATGCGTGAATCCACGACTTCGTCACGCAAGACGGAACACCGCACGACGCGTTCCGGAAGATTGGCCGCCAGCAGCCCGCCACTATCCAAACGTGGAGCTGCGCGATGCCTCGGTCGCCTGGCATGTCGCGGCGCGGTGCCTCTCGCGCTGACTTCTCCGCGGGTGAGGTCGAGGCACGTCGCGTGCTCTGCACCGGGATGGTGGACGAGATGCTTCCCATCGAACGGTTCCGCAGGCTCTCGGGACAGGTCACCTTCGAGCTCCTTAGCGCCGCCCGCCGCCCTTCGCCGCGGGCTGAGCTTCCTCCTGCAACATTGCGAACATGTCCGTGGTGCCTGGGTCGTGCCCGGCCTGGAAAAGCAGGTTCGTGAGTTGACCGCGGTGATGCGTCTGGTGGTTGAACAGCTGTGTAATCGCCCACCAGAGCGGCAGATCGCGCGCTTGACCCTTGTTGACCATGCGGAACGTCGCGGCGGCACTCTCGGCAGTGAGTGTCGCGGCCCAAGCATCGATCGCGGCGTCAGTGATGTCTCGCTCGCGGCGTAGCTGGTCGAAGTTGGAGGCGATCTCCTGGTCGAGCGCTTTGATCCCATCTACGCCGATGAAGCCCGGCTCCGGCACGCGGCCAGCGAGGCGGCCGAGCCAGATTCGATCGGCGACGAGGATGTGATTCAGCAGTGAGTGGATCGAGCCGAAGAACGCGCCGCGATCACGTTTCCGATCCTCGTCCGTGAGACGCGCGGCGGCGGCATAGACTTTGCCGTTCATCCAGCGGTTGTAGCGCGCGAAGGCGCGCGAGACCTCGGGCGTCATGGGCGGCACCTTAGCAGTCGGGCTGCTGCTGGCTACGTCCCGCCGTGGTCGCGGCGTCGGAGCGTCCAGACCCCGACTGCGTCTGAATCCGCGCGAGCGTAGGAGCTGGCACGGCACTAAGGGGCGACGCTCTTTCCGGCAGGCGTCCGGGCGATGAGGCGGTCGAGCTCGGCGTGCAGATCGCGCAGCGCTGGGTCCTCGCTCCGATGCGCAACGAAGTGTTGCACTCGCCCGAGGCGAGCCACAGCCATAGCCGGACTCCTGCGAATGAATTGCGGACCTTGTGCCGTAGCGCGTCCGGGCGAGGCGCACTAGGTTCAATTGCATGAAGACCGTAATGATCACGGGATGTTCGTCGGGCTTTGGCCTCGACACAGCACGCTACTTCTTCGCGCGCGACTGGAACGTGGTGGCGACGATGCGCACGCTGCGCGAAGACGTGCTGCCGCCGTCCGGCCGCCTGCGTGTGGTCGCGCTCGATGTCACGAAGCCCGACAGCATCCGCCACGCCGTCGAAAGCGCCGGGCCCATCGACGTGCTCGTCAACAACGCGGGCGTGGGCTGGATGAACGCCCTCGAAGGCACGCCGATGGACGTCGCGCGCGAGATCTTCGAGACCAACACCTTCGGCGCCATGGCGATGATCCAAGCGGTGCTGCCTCAACTCCGCCTCCGCCAGAGCGGCGTCATCGTCAACGTCTCGTCGAGTGTCACTTTGAAGCCGCTCCCGCTGCTGTCCGTATACACGGCGAGCAAGGCCGCCCTAAACGCATTCACCGAGTCGCTCGCGCTCGAGCTCGAACCCTTCCATGTCCGCGTCCGTATCGTGCTGCCGGGACGCGCGCCCGAAACCCCCTTCGCCGCAACCGCCCGCGCGCGCACGCGTGCGGGCTTCCCGGACGCGTACACCGCCTGGGCGCAGCGCGTCCTCGCCGCATTCCAGAAGGAGTCCTCCTCGGTCACACGTTCGCTTGACGTCTCCGAAGCCGTTTGGCTCGCGGCCACCGATCCGTCGTCACCGATGCGCATCCCCGCGGGCGCCGATGCGGTCGCCTTGGCGCGAGGGTAGCCCGTCGGCTCGGTAATCGTTGCCGCAACAAGGGGGCTCTCGCCCTACTTCGCAGATCGCGCGCTGATGGAGGGCGGCGCTTCGCGCCGTAGGATCTCGGCCCGCCGCAATTCATAGGTCTCCATCACTTCTCCCATGCCGGCTCGACCAGGCAGCGCGAGCTGCGGCGCATCCCCGAGGTCGAGCGCGCCACGGTGAGCGTCGCCGTCGGCCAGCGGGTGCTCGAGGACTCGATCAGCAAAGTGCCCGATCGTGCGCGGCTGCTGCCGGCGCGTCGGTGGCCAGCCGGAGCATGATCGTGCGGTTCTATGCGCGCACCGCTGAGTCAGGACCCTACGAACTGCGTTCTCGTAGGAGTCGGGGCTGCAGCTTGGCGGGCGGCCCAGCAGCAGCGCCGACCGCTGTCGTCAGCCCCGGGACGAATCTCCGCTTGCATGCAGCGCGTCGGTGCATTACACACTGAACCTAATGGTTCACTATTCGAATGCCCGTCTCGACGCCTCGTTCGCCGCTCTCGCGGACGCAACCCGGCGCGGCGTTCTGGGCCAGCTCGGCAGCGCAGACGCTTCGATCACGGAGCTCGCCCAGAAGTTCCACATGACCCTCACGGGCATGAAGAAGCACGTCGGCGTCTTGGAGCGAGCCGGGCTGGTCGCCACGGAGAAGGTAGGGCGCGTGCGGACCTGCAAGCTCGGCCCGAGCCGCCTTTCAGCCGAGACGGCGTGGATCGAAGGCTACCGCCAGCTCTGGACCTCACGCTTCGACGAGTTGGACAAGGTTATAGAGGAACTGAAACGGAAGGAGAACGTCGGTGAACGCAAGAAAAGACAGTGAGCCCAACCCCACGAAGAACCGCACGACGGTGGAACCGAAGCTCGAGCGAGAGGTCGTCGTCACGCGAACCTTCGACGCCCCGGCGTGCATCGTCTTTCAGGCGTGGACGACGCCCGCGCTATTCATTCGGTGGTGGCTACCGAAGTCCATGCCGCTTTCCCTGCTCTCCTACGAGGCGGATATCCGTGTTGGAGGCGGCTACCGTCTCGTGTTCGACGTCGACGGCACGAACACGATGGAGTTCTTCGGTAAGTACATCGAAGTGACACCGCATTCGCGACTAGTCTGGACCAATGACGAGAGTGGCGAGGATGGAGCCATCACGACGGTGACCTTCGAGGAAAAGGGCGACAAGACGCTGCTGGTGCTGCACGAGCTCTATCGCTCGAAGGAAGCTCGCGACGCTGGCCTGGCCTCGGGGGCGTACGAGGGGATGGGCGAGACGTTCGGGCAACTCGACGAGGTGCTCGCCACGCTCGGGGCGGAGGGGGGCGCGTCGTAGGTCCTGGCAGTGCGGATCGGTCTGCGCTGCGACCCGCCCGCTCCGTCGCTAGCTGCGGCACGGACACTCCCGCCGACAACCGCCTCACCCTGAGCAGCGTGGCGACGTCATCGGGAGGGCTGATGGCGTTGTCGGGGAGCCGGCTGCGTTCACGGCACTGGGGGTGTTCGGCTCGCTCGGTTTCGCGGCTGAGACGTGGATGGCGGCTTCCGACAGCTGATCACCTTGGGCCTACGTCCTCGAGCTCCTCGCATGTAGCTCGCCCGACATCGCAGGGCGTTCTATGGCTGCGACGGCCGTTCGTATTCGTGCATCAAGCGGTTGCACGTAGGCGGATCTTGCCATGCTTCACGCCAAGGGTCTGGAGTACTGCGTCGCAACTATCGTCGCACAAC
>DASQDA010000104.1:0-8546 GCA_035634435.1 Polyangiaceae bacterium | reverse complement strand
TGACCAGCGTGCCGCGACGCCATCGCTGGTTGGCCCGACCTGCAGTGCCATGGTCGGCTCGCCCTCGCGCGGTGAGACGAGGTACAACGTTACCGCTCCCGCCAGCGCCGCGGCGCCGACACCGATCGCGATGTTCGAGATCAGGTACTTCTGCTTGACCTTGTCGATGTCGCTCTCGGAACAATTGGGACTGCAATCGCGCTGCAGCTCGTTGAAGTCACTGGCGCCCGCCACGCGGAAGATCAGTGCGCCCGCACCGGCCAGGACGCCGACGCCGCCGAGCACCCAGCTTGCCACCGGCACGCTGCGGGAGCGCGGGGGAGCCGCTTCGACTGCAAGGGCGGGAGGGGCTGCGGCAGCCGGCACCGCAGGTTGGGGCGCTTCCGCGGGAGCATCGCTTTCGAGCACCACGCTCACCGGTCGGAAGCGCTCGCCCGTTCGGATCACTGCCAGCCGCTCCGTCGGCAGGTAGCCCGGTGCCGAGAAGCGAAAGACGTGACTTCCGGGATCGATCAGCAGGGGTTTGCCGTCGATGCGCTCCACCGTTGGCTGGCCGTCGATCGCCACGCTGACGTCGGCGAGCTCGTTGCCGTTCTTGTCGCGCGCCACGAACACGACCGAGGGAATAGCGGCCTGAAGATCGGTGAAGATCCGGGTGCATTCCTGGAAGATGGCCTCGCCGCACACCGGCGTCGCGCACTTCAGTACCTCCTGGTTCGCCGCCACGTACTGGGACTCGTTTCGCAAGCGTTGCGCCTGCTCGAAAGCCTGCGCGCAGGAAGCCTTGGGGTCCGCCGTCGCGGCAGCCTCCTGGGCCAGAGCCGATACGGGGAGGAACGTGAGCGCAGCAAAGCTCGCCATGAAGATCGGATGCATCAACTTGACCACGCTGGAAGTACGGACATCGGCAGCCAAGACTAAAGCCCGATCACGCACGAGAGGCATAGAGCGCGCGCGTCGGCGGCGGCGCCGCCGCTACGCCAAAGTAGGCGCGGGTGGTGATCCGTGTGTAACTCGAGGCCGCTCGGCCGCGCCTGAAGCAGCGGCGATATCCGCCACCGTGAGCGCACCTGCGTCAATCTTCATCTCGGCATTAACGACAGGCGGCCTACGTGCGTACAATGGGGCAGCAGCGTGAAACCATTTCTGCCCGCTGTTCAGCTCGCGAGCGCACGCGCCGTCGGCATCGTCTGCAATGCGTCAGGCGATCCTTACTCGGCCGCACTGTTACAGGGTGCCGTGCAGACCCTCAACCAGGCGGGCCTACACGCCATCACCTTCGGAGGCGGCTTTCCGAACGCACCGATCTTCTTGAACGAGGAGGGCGTGCTGAGCGTTCCTGCCAGCGTTGGCGCGGTGATCCTGCTCGCTTCGACGTTGCGTTCGTTCGACGCGGAGCTGAAGCAATTTGCGTCCGGCAACCCGGGCATGGTGAGCATCGGCGTCAATTTGCCGGGCGCGATCAACATCGGCTTCGACGACCAGGCCGGGGTGTTTCAGGCCATTGCGCACCTGGTGAAGCGGCATGATTGCAAGCGCATCGCTTTCATCGCTGGCCCGGAGGAGAGCGTGGACGGCACGTTGCGCCTGGCTGCCTACCGTTTCGCGCTGGAGGAGCTCGGTCTGACGTACGACCCCACCCTGGTGGTCCGCGGGGACTACGAAGCTCAATCGGGGAGAGATGCCATTGCGCGCCTGCGGCAGCACCGGCACGACGACTTCGACGCGGTCCTCGCGGCCAACGACCTCATGGCATTTGGCGCCATCGAAGCATTGCGCGCCGCTGGGATGTCCGTACCAGAGCGGGTGAAGGTCGTCGGCTTCGATGATCTGGAAGAAGCAGCCTTCGTGTGGCCCGCCCTGAGCACGGTTCGGCAGCCGATGATCGAGCAAGGCGCTGCTGCCGCGGGATACGCCATTCGCCGGCTTTCCGGTCAGGTCGTCGATACGACGCCGACGCTGATTCCCGCGCCGCTGGTGGTTCGTTGTTCGTGTGGGTGCGGTGAGCGCGAGGGCGGGAGCCGCCCTTCCGTGCTGCCGCGCCTGACCAATGAAGGGGTCGCGTTCGTGGAAGACGCGCTCCGGGGCGTGATTCGCAAGCAGCTTGCCGCGCGCCGAACGCATCGCGAATGGTCCCGCCTCGCCGAGGCAGTGCTGTGCGCGCGCGATTATGCACAGCTCGCCGCTGCCATGACCAACATCGTGCGGTTGCTCAAGGCTCAACGTTTCCTGCTTTGCACCTACACCTCCAATGGGCGCCTGGCGCGCGTAGTTTTGGAGTCCAGTGGCCGCGGCGTCGTGTTCCGCAGCCAGTCCGAGCCGTTTCCGGTCGTGCAGCTGCTACCTGCAGGCTTCTTGAAGGCTTCGCGGAGCGCGCGACTGTTCATCGAGCCGCTGGAGGTGGCACACGAGCATCTCGGCTACATGGTGCTCGAGGGCGAGCTGGTCGACGGTGTGGCGCCCGCCGAGCTACGACAGATCGTGAGCGCGGCCCTCAGTCGCATCGCCATGACGCGGGAGCTGCGTCGCGTTTACTCCGCCGGCAGGAAGCGCACCGACGTGCAACCGGTTGGCTTCGCTGAGCTTGGCGGCGAGCGCGACTCCCAGCCAGCGCCCTTGCGAGCAGGCAACGACAGCAAGCCGCCGCGCCCCTGAGAGCGCGACGTCCGGCATGCGCCCAAAAGCCCGAAGCCCGTTGCGGCTCCGGGCGGGTGACTCACCAGCTGACGTGGTCGAGATAGATCGCGCCGGTGAAATTCAGCGGCGTGTACACCTTGACGCCGAAACCCAGGACGGCCGTCGGCGGCATCGTGAAGGTGAATTCGGTCCAGAGGTCGACGCCGACCGAAGAGGTCGGGGGCGTGAGCTGCACCCAGTCATAGAAGGGCGCGAGCTGAGTAAACCACTCGGCCGCCACGCCCGGAGCGGTGGCCATCATCCAGACGGTAACCTGGGAGCCGGGCGGCGGAGCGGAGCTCGAAATGGCCCCGTAATACGGGTTGCGGCTGCTGGGGTCTGGCGTGTACTGGCCGTCGAAGGTCAGTGCCAGCGCGGCCTCGCCGTTGTGAGCCGCGTCCTTGGAGACGGTAATCGAGTCCACGCAGTCGGCCGGAATCGGTTCCGTAACGCCGCTCCAGCCTTGGAGGCTCTTCTCGAAGTCCCAGCGAATGGTCGGCTCCGGCACCACGGTGCCGCCGCCGCCGTCGCCGCCTTCGCCTGGGGAGCTTCCGCCATCGCCGGCTCCGCCGCCGTCGCCACCTTGGGGCAGAGAAACGTCGCCGCCCGCGCCCGCGTCGGCGCCGCGGCCAGCGTCGCCTGAAGCGCCACTATGGCCGGACGTGCCACCGGTGATCGGCGCGCTCCCGCCCTCGGACATGCCTCCTGCACAGCCGCTATCACCGCATTCAGGGCGACCGCCCAGCGAGGCGCCCCCGCCTTCATTGTCTGCGCCGCCCCGGGCGGAAGCGCCGCCGTTTGCGCCCGCGCCGCCGCGCCCACCACCGGAGCCGGCGTTGAGCTCGCCGAAATCGGGCGCACAGCCCCAGTAGCAGAGACTCAGCAGCCCCGCCGTCAGTGTGAGCGATGACGCCGTGGCTTTCCGATTACGCCCGGCGGGACGCACTGTCTGAGTCATCGGGTTCCTCCACGGATGAGGGGACGCTGGACCGAGCATGTGCCGGTGGGCGCCCTGGTAAGGACGGTTTGCGCAAGCTTGACGAGGTCGACGGAGATCATTCTATGCGTTAGCGCTTGTAACGACCAAACCGCCTGCGCTCCTAAGGCTCGACCTGCCCAACTCGAGACACCTTTCGTCCGGCGCTGTCGAATGCCGTGAGCGCTCGACCCGAGCGACAGTGTGAGAGCGGGTAAGCTTCTCAGAACTGGCCCCGGACGCCGCCGGGTCCGAGGCGCCGATGCTAGCAGCCGAGACGTAGGCGTGGCTTGAACGTGTAGCTTCCGCGCAACTGACAAGCCTCGACCACGCGGCGCTCGCAACCTGAATAGGCAACCGCGACCGTCTGCGTCGCGTGAGTGATTGCACGTTGGCTTCCCCGAGGCAGGGCACTCCGTGACGAGAGCGCTTTCGGAATTGGTAGCAACGCGGCACTTGGCCAGCGGCGTGGGATCGCTCTGCTGGCCAAGCCACTGCCCCGTGCTGGACGCGGGGGTCGCAGGCGTCGGCAAGCGCTGCCTAGCAACCGAAGCGCACCGATGGAGCGTGTCCGGCTGGCCGTTTCGTGGCTTTTCTGTCGAGACGCTGAAACCAGCAAATCCGGCTTGGCGTAGTCAGGGTGCGATGGACGTGCTCACGGACGTGCTGCAAACCGTACGAGCGCGCGCAGCATGTTCCGGGCGTTTCGAAGCCGCCGCGCCCTGGGGGTGTGAAATCTCGGCCGGGGAGGCCGCGCGCTTTCACATCGTCGTCGAGGGGACGCTCTGGTTGCGCGCCAGTAATGCGCTCGACGCGTGTGAGCTGTCAGCCGGCGACATCGTGTTGTTCCCGCATGGGGACGCGCACGTGCTGTCCGACTCGCTTTCCAGTCCCATCCGACCGTTCGGCGAGCTCGGGTGCGAACGCCGCAATGAGTTTACGGGGCCGTCGCTCGTCGGCGGAGCCGGCTCGCGCGTCGCCCTGCTGAGTGGGCGCATCGAGTTCGAGGACCGAGGCGGCAACCCGCTGCTCACGGTGCTGCCCCGCCGCATGGTGCTACGCGGTGAGCTTTCGCGATCCGTGCAGTGGCTCGAGCCCACGTTGCGAATGCTCTCCTGCGAGACCGCGTCCGGTCGTCCGGGCGCGCAAACCGTGATCAGCAGGCTGGCGGACGTCATCTTCATACAGATCGTGCGGGGTCACCTGGCGACCTTGGGTGAGGAGGCCACCGGCTGGCTCGCCGCGCTCGGCGACACACAGATCGGTGCCGCGCTGGCGCTCGTACACCAGAGCCCGGAGCGAGACTGGACTGTGCAGGAGCTAGCGCAGCGAGTGGCCATGTCGCGCTCCTCCTTCGCCGCGCGTTTCAGCCGACTCGTCGGCGAGCCGCCCCTCCATTACGTGACGCGTTGGCGCATGCAGAAGGCTGCCAGCCTGTTGCGCGAAGGCCAGGGCACCATTTCTCAGGTCGCCGAAGCGGTGGGCTACGACTCCGAGGCAGCCTTCAGCAAGGCGTTCAAGCGCTGCCTGGGCGTGGCGCCAGGTGCCTACCGGCGAGCGGCGCGTCCCTCCGCCTTCCCCGTCGCTGCGTAGCGTCGGCCGTTCGTCCGCGCCCGAGCGACGCGGGGCACCTTCGGAGCCTGCGCGTTGCCGTTCAGGCGCGAGCGGAGCGGCGGTAGCTGACGCGCGCCAGCGCCTCGTCGACGAGCTGAGCGCGCGCGCGTGGGTCGGTGTCCAGCTCGGGTGTGAGCACCAGTCGGTGAGCCAGCACGGCCACGGCAGTGGCGCGGATGTCCTCGGGCGTTGCGAAGGGACGCGCATCGAGCAGCGCATGTGCTTTTGCCGCACGCAAGAGCCCAAGCGACGCGCGGGGGGACGCTCCTAGCACCACGCGCGGGCTGCTGCGCGTGAACTGTGCGAGCGCGACGGCGTAGTCCATCAAGTCTTCTTCGACGTGGACGCGCGCGGCGATGGCCTGCAGCGCCAATACTTCGGAGGCGCCGAGCACGGCTTGCGCCTCGGGAGCAATGACCCCGTGGGCCCGCAACATGGCGACCTCATCGCGTTCGCTCGGATACCCCATCTGCACACGCACCAAGAAGCGGTCGATCTGCGCCTCCGGCAGCGGATAGGTGCCTTCCAGATCCACGGGGTTCTGCGTGGCGAGCACGAAGAAGGGATCGGGCAACGCGAAGCGATCGCCCTCGATGGTGGCCTGGTGCTCCTGCATCGCCTCCAGCAAGGCCGACTGTGTCTTCGCCGGCGCACGATTGATCTCGTCGGCGAGCAGCACGTTGGTGAAGATGGGCCCGGGCCGCAGGGAGAACGTACCGTCCTTGGGGTTGAGCACGTAGGTGCCCGTGATGTCGGCGGGCAACAGATCGGGAGTAAACTGGACGCGCCGCACGGAGCAGCCCACGGCGGAAGCAAACGCTTTCACCAGAGTAGTCTTGGCAATCCCGGGCACGCCTTCGAGCAGCACGTGGCCGCGCGCCAACAGCGCGACGAGCATCACGTCAACGGCTACCGTGTCACCGATATATACGCGGCCAACTTCACGTCGAACGGCTGCCAAGCGACCGCGAGCGGCCTCGATTTCGTTGACTTGGAGGGCGACCATAGGGGTTCGAAGGGTCCAGCCTTCTACTACTTTCGAGAGCGGTCGAGATCAGCCAGCACGGCGGTGAGCTTTTTTGCATATTCGGCCACTTGGCCAGCGGTCAGACGGCTCGCTTGCCGACTCATGACGGCCGTGCGCGCCGCTGCGCCCTGGCTGCGCAATTCGCGCACCCTCTGCAGTAGGGCAGGGGGCTCCCCGTTCGCACGCAGGGCCTCGAGCGCGTGATCGCCCCCGCGGCGTTCGTCGGGCAGATCTAGGCGCTGAGACAGCTCGTCTTCCAGCAGTCCATCGAGCTCGGTCAGCACCAGCGCCCGGTCTGTCGTTGGCGCGGCGAGCACCGCAGCACGGCCGGGCAGCCCTCCCTGCGCCACCAGGGTCGTGGCGCTCGCGTAGCGGGGCTCCGGTCGCCGGTAAGGGCGCAGCGCAAAATGGCCCGTCCAGCCGAGCGCGCCGAGCAGGCAGAGCGCGCCCAGCGCGAGCGCAACCGCAATGGGGATACCCTCTTCGTGCCAGCTCGCGAGGGTCGATGTAGCAGTCTCCGCGGCGTCCGAGAGGTCGCTGGTGAGGCCTCCACCGCCACCAAAGCGTCCGCCTTGGTTGAAGCGATTGGCCACGAGGTAAAGCGTCCCGCTGCGCGGCCCCCAGCTATCGTCCTCGACCAGGTACTCGATCAAGCCGCTCGCGAACGCGCGATTGCCCGGGTAGCGCAGCATCAGATTGATGACGCTCGAAGGGTCCGCCATCGCGAAGAGCCTGCCTTTGCCCGCAATGACGCCTGTGATGGCGAGCGTCGCGTCGGGCTCGCCGAGCGCGGGAATGGTCAGTACCGGCGTGAGGTTTGGGTTCGTCAGCGCGGTGGGGTGGTTCGTGACGAGGCGCTCGACATTGCTGACGCTCGGATGCCGGTTCTGCTCCTGACCGGCGACCGCTTGAACCGCCGGCAGCGCCAGCGCAAAGCCAGCATTGTTGCGAAGTGTCGCTGCCGGGCGGAGCGGCGCTTGCACCCGGTAGATACGGTAGCGCGCAAGCAGCAGGTCGCCCTTGCCGTGGTCATCGAGCAGCGCCAGGCGCCCACCCGCGCTGAGGAACGCGCTCACCTCCGGGTACTGAAGCTCTACCTCGGGGTGCAGCACGAGGACTCCGTCCCTGGGGGTGAGTGTGTCGAAGTCGAGCTTCGCGACTATTTTGACGCGGCCGGCGCCCAGGCTGTCGCGGGCTAACGCAAGCAGCTCACTGGTGCCCTCCCAGCTGGGGTCGCGGAAGTCGAATGCAGCACGTGCAATGCTAGACACGAAGGTCGCGGCCAGGCACACCGCCAGCGCGTGCAGCACTCTCGCAAAACGGCCGCTTGTTCGGCGCTCGCGGGCACCCTCCCCGGAAGAGCAGCAAAGGTTCTTCGTGCACGTGTATCGAACTGGTACAGCGAGAACCGGGCTAACCATTGGCTGCGTTCATCCGTACTATGAGTGAGACCGCCGCAGGTGCTGTCTACCTAGGCTCAGCAGGTGAGCTTGACCTACGTACTCGCGTCGCTACATTAGTGTTACAAAGAATCCGACGGGCTTTTCGCCGGCCCGCTGGAAAAGCGAGGCCGCAGATGCTTCCTCCATTTATTATCGACCAGATCCGCCGTCGGGAGGAGGATGAACACCGACACCGTGAAGCAGAACGCCCCAGGCTAGAGCTTCCTCTGGATGTGTATCAACCCGCGCCGGCTCCCTCCTCCGACGATCACGACGAAGAGCGCGGCGTCATCATTCTCGACCTTGGGTGATTGCCTGAGGTTTTAGCCGCGGCGCCTCCAAGCGCCGCGCTGACCGTTGTACCGAACCCATTCTCGCTGCCTCAACGCTGCGGTGGGGGTCGACATTCCGCAGGCGTGATATAGGCTGCGCGCCGTGCGCCGGCCCCCCCACCTGCTGAAGTTTTCTCAAGGTCTTGCCTCCCTCGCGATAGGCGGGACCGCATTTCTCACATCCGCCTGCTTTTCAGCTGGTGAAGGTATTGATCCGCCGCAAGACCGGGTCTACTTCCCCGTCGGGCTTGCCGTGACGCTCGAGCAGCGCAGGCTGGTGGTCGCTAACAGCGACTTTGACCTGCAGTACAACGCCGGCACGCTGCAAGTGCTGGATCTGGAGCGGCTTCGCTCGGTCATCCCCAAGCCCTGTGGCGCGGACGCCGACTGCGACGCGGGCACGCGCTGCGATTCGACCCCTGGGCAGGAAAATGGGGGCATTCCGGCGCACGTGTGTGTCGCGGACGCGGGCCGCCTGG
>DASQDA010000103.1:0-4215 GCA_035634435.1 Polyangiaceae bacterium | reverse complement strand
GATCGCGCGGCATCTCGCCGCGAGCCGTGTTCCTCACCCACCTGCACGGCGACCACACCTCGGGGCTCGTCGATCTCCCCGCTCTCGTGCCCGCGGTGCTCGGCCGAGGCGAAGACACGTTCATGCAAAAGGCGATGATTGGCGACCACCTCGACGGCAGGCCCCTCTACGTGTTGGACTTCGACGAAGCTCACGCGCTGCCGCCCTTCGAGCGCGTGCTCGATCTGCTCGGCGACGGCTCGATCTGGGCGATTTCGACGCCCGGGCATTCACCGAGTCACGTCTCGTACTTGGTCAATGCCCAGTCCGGCCCGGTCCTGATCGCCGGTGACGCCTGCGCATATCACGCGCAGTTCGAGCACCGCATACGGCCCAGCGCCGGCGTCGATGATCAGGAGGCGGCGATCCGCTCGCTCGCCCGTCTTCGCAGGCTCTACGATCGATTCCCACAGCTGCAGGTCATGGTCGGACACGAGCCGCCTCGACGCCGCTGAGCTCTGCCCTCCCGAACTGTCAATCGGCTCCTAGGCAAAATCGAAGTGCGGACGCAATACCAGCGGGGTCAGGGATTGCGTCGCCACGCTCGCGCATGTCCTCGATGGTCATCGTCGCAGGCTCGCTGTCGCCTTCGCGAGTGCGTGCCGTCGAGTCCGCTCGGGTGCGTGCAGTTGCCGCTTGTGCGCTGGTCGGCCGAATCACCAAACACGCCGTAAACAGGGCGCTCACCACGCCCGTGCGAGCAAGTGAGTAGGGCACGCTTGAATAGACCTCCGCCAGTAACGGAAGTGATTCAGCTGCGCCTATGGTCGCGAGGGCGTCAACCACGGAGCAGACCCTGTACACGTCCTTCGACGTCAGCGCGGCCGAACCCGCCTCCTGGAGCGTCTTGCGGTCGTCGGGCGTGGCGTGCCGAGCAAGAATGTGCTCGCCCACCAGGGAGAGCGGCCATCGTTCGCTGAACCACCTGCGCCCGTACTCTAGGATAGAGCTCGCCGGTAGCCGCTCCGGATACGATATGAAAGCGTGCCGTTTGCGATGTTCGCTGCGATCATCGCGCGACAGTCGGGACTCATGCAGTAAGAATTCCTCAGCCTGATGGACGAGGCGAGGTTGGTGCTCGATTCAGTGGACGCCGGTGCTTCACCGGCCGCGAGCAGGCACGCGATCTGCTGGCACCGCTCGGATACGGTCATCCAGCTCAGGATGGAGAGGCAAGCGGATGGGCGCAACAGCGATCCCGCTCGGTCGCAGGCGTTGCAACCGCCGTGGTGTGTGGTGTGAGGCGACGCCACCGCATCCCAGGTAGCTCGGTTTTCAGGGTGGGGCGTCGTCGAGAGCGAACAGCTGGGTGTTGAAGAGGACCACGCACTCACTCGTTTTTGAGGCGGCGACGAGCGCCTGCATGCTCCGAAAGTAGGCTTGATGAAGCTCCTTCAATTTGCCGAGGTCGGCGCGAGACAGCGCCATCACGTTGTAGCCGAAGCTGCCAGTCACGCCCTCGCGCAGGCGCGATAGCGCCACCTTCAGCCATTCTGCGCGAAGGCGTCGCGCCCGGCTGGGGTCCGCTCGGGTGTCGATGGTGCGGGTCTGTTCGACCCTCCACAGCCCGTCCACGAGTCGCACTTGCCGGGATTCGCTCAAGGCCCGAAGGCAGCGCTCCTCTTCGGCGCGCGTAATGCGCAGACGTTTGGCGATCCACCCGCGCCGGTGCTTGCCCAGCTCGGCGTAGTCGGCAATTTCGAGCGCTCGCAGCACTGCGTGAGACCACGGCACGTCATAGGCCGTGTTGCGCGCCGCTGCGAGGGCGCGAAAGTCGTCCACGACCGAAGGCAAGCGCTGCACCTGCGTGAAAGAATCCAAGAAGTCGAGCAGCCGAAAAGTAGCGGCCTCGATCATCGACAGCAGCTCGGGCAAGCGTGGCTCGGTGGCCCCGCTCAGCCAGCGAGCGATAGCAAAGCGACTCTTTCCGGATCGTCGCGCCAACTCGACCAACGGGGTTTTGCCCCGCACACCCCGGAGCAAGGCCGCGACGCCTCCGCGAGTCGCCAGATCTGCCGCTTCGAGCTCCGCAGGCATTGACGTGCTGCCGAAGAAGACGCGGAGCGCGTTCTGTCCAGACGCTCCGCTCAGCCCCGCCAGCCTGAGCGCGCGCTGCGCAGTCGGGAAACAGATACCGCTCTCCCAGCGGTAAGCGATGTTGCTGCTGTAGCCCAGGCGCTTGCTGAAGCCGCGCTGCGAGCGCTTGCCGCGAATCAGCCGCAGCCACTCAGAAGCGATCGTTTCGAAATGCATGTCTACATGATATGAACATCCACTGCAGATATTTGCACACAGTTTGTGCAGAGCGTGCATTGACCGGCTGCTGTAAGGGGCGCAACCTCGTTCTGTGAGACAAAGACTCCAGGCGCCCCGACCCAATCCCAACGGCCTTTCGTTCTGCGCGGCACACCTGTCCGTGCTGGCCATGCTGCTCGCCGGCTGTAGCGGCGGCCAAACGGGGCAGCCTGACCAATTCGACTGCTCCGCGCAGCAGTGTGGGTCGGGCACAGGCGGGGAAGCGGGGGCAAAACCATGAAAGGCTGGTGGCTTCTTGGCATCGCCTGGACAGCGACGATGGGCGCGTGCGCGGACGAACCGATGTCGTGCGATGATTCGTTTTGCTCGAGCGGTGTGACTTGGGCGGGCGAGCTGGAGTCGACCGCGGAGCTTCGTCGGGTCCAAGTGTCGCTCTGCGTCGACGAAGAGTGTGAGGGTGGGTTGATGGAGGTCGTCGACGACGGCTCGTGCCCAAGCATCTTCGAAGCCGGTAGCGGCGCCTCGAGCCGTGCCCGGCTCTGTTTGGAGCAGCGCGGAGCCTCGACTCGAGTGAACGTAAACTGGAACTACGACCACGAAGCCATGCCGGATCCGGGGACCCGCTACCGCGTGACTATCACGGACCCCGAGACTGGGCGCATCCTGCTGGCCGAAGAACGCACTGCTGAGTACGCCCGCGAGCGCGACCCCTGTCATCGATATTGCTGGCGTGGCGAGGCGAAGCCGTGAGCCCCGAATAGGCCCGTACATCGACGCCTTCTTCGAGATCACGGTGACGATCATGTGCCCACCGGGCGCTAGCTGGTGGTAGCAGTCTTGGATGAGCTTCTCTCGCCCGCGCGCATCGAAGAGGTAGACGAGCCCGAAGCAAACGATGCCGTCGTCTTATACGCCGGTCGAAGGGCATGTTGGTGACCGAGTCGTGAAGACGGGGATATCGAGACCGAGCTGTGAGCAGTCAAGGGCGTTTCCTTGCCTTGGGTGAACTGTTGTCAACTGCGTCGAACCTCAAGGCCGCAATGTGCCCCTCGACGATGTACTGGTCCGGAATCGCTATCGGCGACACCTTAGCCGAAAGGCCTGCGCTCTCGAGCTCCGCGAGAACCGCTTCAGCCGCGACGCGGATGCTCGCAGGGGGGCCGCGATCGGCACTCGGGCTGAAGTCCACGATGAAGAGCCTTCCGCCAGGCCGCAGGGCGAGCGCGAGGCGGCGCGCGTACGCCTCTCGCTCCGCGAGGTGGTGCCACAGATGAACGATGAGGATTCGATCGACGCTGCGAGCGGTAAGGCCCGAGGTGGTTCTCGTGGCCTGGACGGAGCGGAGGTTGGGGAGCTGCTCACGCCGGGCGCGTTCACGGAGAAAGCGCACCATGTCCGGCTCGAGGTCGGTCGCGAGCACTTCGCCTCTCGGCACAGCACGAGCGAGTCGCACGGAGAAGTACCCGGTTCCAGCTCCGACGTCGGCGACGACCATCGTCGGTTCGAGTTCGAGCGCGCCGAGCACCTCGTCGGGACGCTGCCACGCGTCACGAGACGGATCGTCGAACACCCGCGTCCAGGCATCGGCATCGGTGAAGGCGTGGTGGTGACCGCCCATGTCATGACCCGCGGGCTCATGCCCATGCGCTTGTGATCCAGCGCCATGTTCGGAAGCATCAGAGTCCCGCGGAGTCACGACGTGGGGAGACGCTGAGCTGCACGCCGTTACGAGGGCCGCAGCGAGACTCCCGGTCAACCGAGGTTGCATCGTTTCCCCTGCCTTGGCGGCAGCCGCCACGCCGGCCTGTTCGATCTGTTCGGTTCGGTGTGGGTCATCAGGTGCGGTCTTTCGTTGGTCGCTCATTCTTGCCTCCGAGGCGCACCGGGGTCTTCGCTTCGCCGCTACCCATGCTTCCCGCC
>DASQDA010000102.1:0-7346 GCA_035634435.1 Polyangiaceae bacterium | reverse complement strand
GTTTCTCGCGTCCTTGTGGGACGAAAGTCTTTCTTGGGCGCCGACCTCAGGACGCACTCACACGCGGCGTCGGCGCAGCAGTCGCTCTCAGCCGTCCTTGGACTTTTCGTTCTCGACGGCCCACAACGAGGCCTCGAACGGGTCCAGGTCGAAGTCGAGCTCCTTGCCCGAGTGCTCAATCTCGTCCGTGCTCCATCCGATACGCATTTCGGGACGGATCTCTTCGCGCTCGAAATCGGCGAAGGTCATGTAACCTCTGGGAAGCTGTGCCATGTCGTCTCACTCTCCTCGGTCTCGGGGCCGCACGGCTGAGCTCGAAGCCCTGAGCTAACTTCGAGCACACGGACAGAAGCGTGGGAGATCCGTGTGCGAGCTACCCAGAACCCTTGCTCGAGAATGCGAGCCACGGAGGCCGTCGCGCGAGTGCTTCGCACCGCGTCCCCCGGACTGAGGGCGCTTCGCAGGGCCCTTCGCAACTCGCCGCATGACTCAGTCAGATCTGTACTCACTTGGGACCACCAACACCTACATCTGCTCACACAGTACGCTAGCTTGGTGGAACCGCCAAAATTTCGCACGCGGCCGCTGACATTTCGATAAGGAGGCGTATCCCCCGTGCGCAGAAAGCCGAACATCATCGCCATCGCCAATCAAAAGGGTGGCGTCGGCAAGACGACAACGGCGGTGAACCTGGCAGCGAGCCTCGCTGCGGCCGAGCGCCCCACGCTGCTCGTCGATCTCGATCCCCAGGCGAACGCCTCGAGCGGAGTGGGCGTCGCCCCGGGCTCGGCGGAACGCACCATCTACGATGCGCTGATCGGTGCTTGCTCGCTGGAAGACGTAATCCTCCGGACGCAGATCGAAACGCTCGACGTGGCGCCCTCCACGCAGGATTTGACGGCCGTTGAATACGAGCTGTTCGAAGGTGAGGAACGCGGCACGCACTTGCGCCGGCTGCTGCAGGGCCCCGTCGCGCAGAAGTACGATTACATCATCGTGGATTCACCCCCATCCCTCGGGGTGTTGACGCTGAACGTGCTAGCCGCCGCCCATCGCGTGATCGTGCCGCTTCAGCCCGAGTATTATGCGCTGGAAGGTATCACCTACCTCATGGCAACCATCGATCGCGTTCGCAACTCCTTGAACCCGGAGCTGACCGTCGAGGGTATCGTGCTGACCATGTGGGATCCTCGCAATCGCCTGGCTCATCAGGTGCTCGCGGAGGTGAAGAAGCACTTCCGCGTGTTCGAAGCCATCATCCCGCGGAACGTGCGCTTATCGGAAGCGCCCTCGCACGGCTTACCCGCATTGTTGTACGACGTTGGCAGCAAGGGCGCGCAGGGGTATCTGAGCCTGGCACGCGAGCTGCTCGAGGTGACGCCTTGACCGACGCGCCTCGCAAGCCGCCGCCGCGGGGGCTCGGACGCGGCCTCGACGTGCTGATGCCGGTGCGCGCTCCCGCCGCACCAGCGCCTGCGCCTGGCGCGACGCCCGAGCGAGCAGCCTCGAGCTACGGCGACGGAAATGTGTTTGCCTGTCCGCTCGACAAGATCGTGCCCAATCGAGGCCAGCCGCGGCAGCACTTCGATGCCGACAAGCTCGACGAGCTGGCTCAATCGATCCGCGAGCACGGCGTGCTCGAGCCGATCGTGGTGCGCCGCCGGGCTGGCAGCGACGTGTTCGAGATCATCGCCGGCGAGCGCCGCTGGCGTGCGGCTCAAAAGGCTGGGCTTCGTGAGACGCTCGTGGTGGTGCGCGATGTCTCGGCCAAGGACGCCTACGAGCTCGCGCTGATCGAAAACGTGCAGCGCGAAGATCTCGGCCCCATCGAGTTTGCCGAAGCACTCGACCGCCTGGTGCATGAGCACGGACATACCCAGGAGACTCTGGCTGGCCGGCTGGGCAAGGACCGCTCAACCATCGCCAATGCGCTCCGCCTGTTGCGTTTGCCGGCCAAGGTGCGCGAGCGCGTGGTCAATGGCGAGCTGAGCGAGGGTCACGCGCGCGCGCTGCTCGGGGCGCCCAGCGACTCCACCTTGAGCACGCTGGCCGAGAAGGTGGTCCGAGGGCACCTGAGTGTCCGCCAGACCGAGCAGCTCGTGCGCTCCGCCAAAACGGCGTCGTCTCCAGGGGGTGGCACAAACACGGGCACCAAAGGGACAGCAGCGGCGAAGAGCGCCAGTGTGCGTGACCTGGAAACGCGCCTGGAACGCCGCCTCGGCACCAAGGTCGAAGTGCGGGATCAGGACGGCAAGGGCGAACTGCTGGTGCGCTACGCTTCCTGGGACGAGCTCGACCGGATCCTCGACATCATTCTGTGACGGGGCAGCGCCGCGTGCGCCCGCGCTCCCCGGCGACGAAGTCGCGCTATGCTTGGTCGCAGCGTGAACGCGGCAGGCTGGTACGTCCCTCTCGTTGTGCTGCTCGCCGCTTGCGCCATGATGCTCGTGCAGCGGGTCTGGCCAGGGCGCTCGTTTCCCCACGTGCGCGGCTTCGTGGCCCGCGCGCTGGCCTTGAACGCGCTCCAGGCAAGCTCGGTCTACCTCGCAGGTGTGGTTTGGGAGCCCTGGCTGCTTGCCCATCGCCCCTGGTCGGCTGCGAGCCTCGGAGCCCTGGCGGGTGTCTCGATTGGCTATGTCGTCCACAGCTTCGTTTACTACTGGTGGCACCGCGCTCGGCATCGCATCCCGTTCCTGTGGCGCTGGGTGCACCAGCTGCATCACAGCCCGCAGCGCATCGAGCTGCTCACGAGCTTTTACAAACACCCCATCGAGATCGTCGCCAATGGGCTTCTCTCGAGCTTCGTGCTGTACGTGATCGTGGGGCTGGAGCCGTGGATGGCCTCGCTGACCATGCTCGTGAACGGCCTGGCCGAGCTCTTTTACCATTGGAACGTCAAGACGCCGCACTGGCTCGGGTACGTCGTGCAGCGCCCTGAAAGTCACCTGGTGCACCATCAGGAGGGCTTGCATCACTACAACTACGGCGACTTACCCGTCTTCGATTGGATGTTCGGCACCTTGCGAAACCCAAGACATTGGGCCGCCCGTTGCGGCCTGGGGCCTGACCAAGAGCAGCGCTTCGGCGAGCTCTTGCGCGGCAAGGACCTCAGTGTCCCCGTGCAGCAGCGCGAGGGCACGTGACAGGCCGCACCGCAGGCGTTCTGCTCGCTGCGCTAGGGCTTCTGCAGATGGGCTCTGACGTCCTCGGGCTGGAGGCGCTCAAAGGCGTCGCGGCGGCCACTGCAGCCTCACCCGCTCCCAAGGTGTTTTCGGCTGTCGGCAAGCTCGAGACCTACTCGGTGGCGTTCGACCTCGAATGGCGCGACGCCGTCGGCGTGGAACACTCGCGACGCCTCGACTCCGAGACTTACCAGCGCTTGCGCGGGCCCTACAACCGCCGCAACGTCTACGGCGCGGTGCTCGCCTACGGGCCGGTGCTGGCGGTGAATCCTCGAACGGCACCCATGTTCGCGGCAGTGCTTCGTGCAGCCACCTGCGATGGTGCACCGCTGCTTCGCGAGATCGGCGTCGCCAGCGACGCGCGCGACGTGCGGGTGCGGGTGGTGCCCGGCGCGGGAGTGGACCTCGGCGCGTTGCCGCGTGTGCTGAAGGCGAGCTGCCGATGATCGCGAACGGCTGGACCGGCGGTCAATACAGCATTTTCCGCGCCCTCCTGGCGCTGTATCTCTTCATTCACTTCGTGGCGCTCATGCCCTATGCCGCGGAGCTGTTTTCCAGCGCTGGAGTGCTGCCGGATGCCGCAGCGAGCCCTCTGGCCTTCGCCTTCCCCAACTTGCTCGTGGCCTTCGATCCGCCCTGGTTCGCCCAGCTATGGGTAGCGCTCGGCGCCGCGCTGAGCATCCCACTGGCGCTCGGCTTTCGCGATCGCACCGCCGCGATCGCTCTTTGGTACGTGTGGGCCTGCCTTTTTGGACGCAACCCGCTGATCGCGAATCCTTCCATCGCCTACGTCGGCTGGATGCTGCTCGCGCACTGCGCGTTGCCCAAGGCGCCGTTCGGCTCCTGGGCTGCTCGCGGCCGAACCGATCCACGCGGTGGATGGTCCTTCCCTCGCCCGGTCTACGGCGCCGCCTGGCTCGCGCTCGCAGCAGGTTATAGCTACAGCGGCTACACCAAGCTGGTGAGCCCATCGTGGCGCGACGGCTCGGCCTTGCGGAAGATCATCGAGAATCCGCTGGCCAGGCCGGGGTACGTGCAGGACGCGCTGCTCAGGCTTCCCGCGGAGCTGCTGCGCGTCCCGACCTGGCTCGCGCTCGCTCTCGAGCTCGCATTTCTTCCGCTCGCACTCCTGAGCCGAGCTCGGCCGTGGCTTTGGGCCGCGCTCTTGTCGATGCATCTAGGGCTCATCGCGCTCATCGACTTCGCCGATCTCAGCGTCGCGATGCTGCTGTTTCACTTTCTTACGTTCGACCCCGCCTGGATCCGCGCGCGCTTGGGCCCCGCCCCTGAGCGCCTCTTCTATGATGGCGCTTGTGGCCTGTGCCACCGCAGCGTGCGCTTGTTGCTCGCCGAGGATCGCAGCGGTCGAGCTTTTCGCTTCAGCCCCATCGGCAGCGAAAGCTTTCGCGGCGCCATCCCCGAGGCGCAGCGCGCCGGGCTGCCGCTCGGCGTGATCGTGGTGCGCGCCGACGGTGCGGTGCTCGTCGGCGCGCGCGCCGTGCGCCACAGCCTGCACGCGCTCGGCGGTGTCTGGCGGCTGCTGGCGCTGCTACTCGGTCTGGTGCCGCTGCCCGTGCTCGAGTTAGTCTACGCGGGGGTCGCGCGTGTGCGCTATCGGCTTTTTGCTCGTCCCGATGCGGCTTGCCCCATTATGCCTGCGGACCTGCGCGCGCGCTTCGACACCGACTGAGCGGCTTCGGCTCACGAAGCCGTGACGAGCGCGCCCGGGACCTCGAAGGGCACACGACCGAGCTCGACGCCATCGTCAGCGCGCACGACGGTCTCCCAGGTGCCGGGCGCCGCCAGGTTGTGGGTTCGAGCCCAGGTGCGAAAGCGCGCCGCCCGGCCGGGCACAGCCAGTGTCACGTGCCCCACGGCGAGCTGCCCTTCGCGCTCGAACGTGACGGTCACCTTGCGTTCGGCCGCGTCGGCATTGACGAGCTCGAGGAACGCGACCACCGGCGTGCCGAGCACGAGCGCGGCTGGGACGACGGGCTCACGCGCGCTCACCGCGTGCGTCACGACGAGACGGCGTACTGAAAGCGTCAGACCGCTTCCAGCTGGCGTCGGCGCCGGGAGTCTGCGAGCTGTGGTCGAGGGCGCAGGCGCGGCTGGCGCCGACTGGACGCTGGAAGGTGGCCCCGCGCTCACCACGCTCGCCGAGCGCGTCGCCTGCCTTTCCTGCCGAGCGGGCGCTCCGTGGTCGCAGGCGGTGGTGAGCGACAGGCTGGCGGAGAAGGCAGCGAGGCCGACGGCAGTGTAGATTGCGAAACGGGATGAACGGTCCATGTGGGAAAGCTCCTTGGTTGGCGCAGTCCCAAGAGCAAGCGTCACGCCACAGCAGATTCGGGCGCAAAGTCGGCGTTAAACGAGTCTCGCGGAACACCTTCGTGGGTTCCTGACCACAACGGCGTGGACCGACGAACCACACCGTCGCAGCGCCCGCCTCCGGCGTCTCGCCGCGACGGTGACAAACAATGTCCGCCCGCGTATTCGATGCGCCGGTAGAGTGCTGCATCGATGGCCGGGCAGAGCTTCTCTTGGACGGAAATAGCGCTGGTCGCCGGGGCGGTAGCGTTGCTGGTGGTGCTGACGACGCTGTCCGTGCAACGCACCATCGACAGCTGGCAGCGAAGGCGACGATCGAGGAGGGCAGAGCGCGGAGAATCGCGGGCGCGCCGCTTGCTCGAGCGCGCGGGCTTCACGATCGAGGCGGAGCAGCTCGTGCATTCGTGGCCAGTGACCTACGGACAGCAGGTGCTGTCGGTGTCGCTCAAGGCAGACTACGTAGTCCGGCGGGGTAAGCAGCGCTTCGTGGCAGAGGTGAAGAGCGGCAGCGTCGGCGCGAACGTCGTTTACGGGCCCACGCGGCGACAGCTGCTCGAATACCAGCTCGCCTTTCGAACCAACGGCGTGCTGCTGGTCGATGCTGGCTCCGCCGAGGTGCATGAAGTGACGTTTCCCGATCTTTACCGATGAGCGCCTGCAACAAATGGACATGCGCCTGGCAAACACGTCGCTGCGCCGCGACTAGTACGCTGATGGCTCGAGAATCTTCCCGTCGCACGACCAAATACACTGTTGGGAAGGCGATTGTGCCGCTTGCTGAGGCGATGGTGTGCCGCGTTCTGCCAGACAGCAGTGACGCTGAAAAGTCAGTGACTGGCCGGCGCGAGCAGCGGCCGGCTCGGCGTGTCAACGTAACGCGTGGCAACCGAACTTCCTCGCGTTGGGCGCCCGATCAATATTCGCTACAGTGCGCTCGACGTCCTCGGGCGGGGCGGCCAGGGGATCGTCTATCGCGCCATGGACCGCTGGCTGCATCGGGAGGTCGCCATCAAGGTACTGGCCTCGAAGGCAGCGCGAGAGCCGCAGGTCGCCGAACGGTTGGTCCGCGAGCAGCGAGCGCTGAGCGCCTTGAAGGGTACTGCGGCCGTCGAGGTTCTGGACATCTGTCGTGGTGACGGCGGCGAGCTTTGCCTCGTCATGGAGCTCCTGAAAGGCACGGACCTCGAAAACCAGCTTTACGCCGTGGAAGAGCACGGCGGGCGCATGCATCCGCCAGAGCTCGCCGCACTGTTCGGTCGGATCGTCGACACGCTGGAAGTCGCGCACCGCGCGGGCATCGTGCATCGTGACTTGAAGCCGGCCAACGTGTTCCTGCTGAGCGACGGTGACGTGCGCTTGCTCGATTTCGGCATGGTGCGTCTGCACAACGCTGCGCCGCTCACGGCAGCCGGAATGGTCATGGGCTCGCCGAGCTTCATGGCGCCGGAGACGTGGAAGGGGCAGTCCGACCTCGTGGACGAGCGCGCCGATGTTTATGCGCTCGGCGTCATCCTCTTTCGGGCGCTCACCGGTGAGTTACCGTTCGCTGGCCTGTCGCTCCAGCAAAAGTTCATGGGGGCCACTCAAGGCGCGCGACCCAGCCTCGTCGCGAAGCGTCCGGATCTGCCGCGCGCTGCCGACGAATGGGCGGCGACTGCCTTAGCAATCGATCGCGAGCAGCGCTTCCGCAACGTGCGCGCGCTGTGGAACGCCTACCTGCACGCGTTCGAGCTCGAGCGCCCCACCCCGGCTTCTTCCATCTGGGCTGCGGCCAAAAAGGCGTTGCATCTCGGCCGTGCTCGGCAGCAGGGCGCGAACGCGTCCGCAGCCTCTCGC
>DASQDA010000101.1:0-4153 GCA_035634435.1 Polyangiaceae bacterium | reverse complement strand
ATACGCCAGCAAGCCCAGGTCGAAACGCAGCCAAAGCTTCGCGGCTTGCGTGTCGATCACCCGGAACCCCACCGCGGCTCCCAGCTGTTGGCGCTGCAATTGTATGGTTGCGCGGTCTAGCTCGATACGCGCTTTGGCGGTGGAGCTCGCCAGAACGCCAAGCGCGAGCGGCGACCATTCGAACATGACGCCCAGCCAAATCCCTGGCTCCAGGGAACGTCCAGGCACCTGGGCGACCAGGAAGGCGGCCGCTTCGGCCCATGCTGCACGCGACGATCCCTTCACGCTCGCTTGGCTGCGAGCTGCCCGCTTGCGTTCTGGTTTGGGTGCAACGGGCGGGACGGGTTGCCCAATCTCGCGGCCCGCGCCGATGGCTTGTAGCGCCGAGCGCACGATGTACGCGCAGAGCTCCGCGGTAGCGGAGCTGGCCAACGCTTCCTTCACCGGTGGCGAGACGGAGCGCTCCAGTCGTCGGTGCGCGCGGGCGTCGAGCACGTGCACGCGAAAGCCGCCCTCGCTCGTCCGAGTGAACCAGATGACAGCATCGATTTGCGGGTCGCTGCCCACGTCTACCGCGCGGCGGAGCGTGGGCGGGCCGGCTGCATTTTGGAATCCCCAGTCGAGGTCGGAAGTTTGGCCTTCCATGCGCTCGAGCACCGCGGCATCGGCCGGTTCCAGGATCGCCGCGGCCCATTGCTCCGCCCATGCCGGCGAGGCCGGCGAAAGCCACAGGCAGCAGACGAGGCAGCAGAGCAGAAGCACCTGGCGGCGCTTCACGGGCCAACCCGGCGCGCGAGCTGCACGGAACCCAAGAAGACCGGTGTGCTGTCGAGCTTGCTTCCTGAAGCCATTTGGTTCGATGTTCGTTGGTGCCGTGCGGCGCTCGCCTGCGGCGGCCGCAGGACAGCCTTCCTCCTTTCTACAAGGTACGTTGCGACGGGTACAGGTTCTGTTCGCGAGGCCCCCCTAGGCCGGACGAGTCCAGGCGCTCGGGCGGCAATTGGACCTGGCGACGTAGGACCCCACCGCTAGCCCAACCGCGCACGCTGGGTGCGCTCCCGCTCTCAGAGCAGGATCTGGTCAATCGTGGCGCCGCCCCCATCCCCCATGGTTCGTCCCACGCCGAATGCCGCCAGCATGGTGTTGTACAGGTGGATCCCGTGGTTGTTCACGTCGATTATCTGGCCGGTCTTGAAGCGCCCGTTGCCGCCGCTGATCATGTGCAGCACTCCCGTGAGCTCACGGGTGGAGTCGTTGTGACGTCCGTCTCCCGACTCGGTAGAGACGATGACCATCGAGTTCTCCAGAATGGTTTTGCCATTTTCCTCGACCGCGTCGGGCGCGTCGAGGAGCTTCATCAGGTGCGCTATCTGATTCATCATCAGGTGAAGGTGCGCTCGCAATTGTCGATTCTCGCCCGCGTCCGCAAAGCTGTGCCAGTACTCGTGACTGCAGGCGGTCGCACCGGACGTTCCGGGCCGATCGCGGGCGTCGTCGAAGTCGTAAATGAGGCGGCCGTCGTACTGGTAGTTTCCCTTCAAACGAATCCGCTCGCCTGCCCCCTGAAAGACGGCGCTGCCGAAGCGAGCACGATCGCATTTCACTGCCAAGGCGAACACGTCGGCTATCTTCTGCCAGTGCCCGACTAGGTCCGTGAGCGTGATATTGATGCCCTGTCCGCCCGGATCTGCCGCGGTGCCGCTGGGCACGCTCGGATCCACCGGCTTCACGGGTGTCGGGCATGCGGCGGGTTTTGGTGTGGGGCCGCCGTCCGCCGCAAAGATGCGCGCTTCGAGCTCCCGGATGCGATCGAGATGATCGGCCAGGCGGGCTCGCGACGGAGCGCCGAGATTTCCAGCGTCACTCATGAAGTGCTTGTACTGAGCGGTCACCGTATCGAGCACGCTCTTGCGCAGGCGCTGTTGACGGGCCGCCGCTGGATCGCTGGCGGCGGGCATTCCGGTCATGCCGGGCGCTTCGCCGAACACGCGCGTGAAGAAGGCGGCGGGTGTATCCTTGGGGACCTCGACGGGCGAGCCGTCCTGGTTTCGGCTATGAATGTAGCGGTTCGTCGAGTCCGAACGCCGGAAGAACGTGCCGCCCGAGATGGCCGGGATCATGCCCGCTGGCAACCCCTGAGGATAGCCGCCGCGACGCAGCGCCTGATCCACCGAAATACCGCCGGTAGTGTTCTTGTTCGGCATCTTGGTGCCCGTGAACGCCGCGGCCGCGCCGTCGTAATGTGAGTTATCCGCGTGGTCGGCGAGCGTCTGATTCACGCCGCGCAGAATGGCCAGCTTGGACTTGAGCGGCTCGAAAGGTTCCAACGTCTTGATCCAGCTGTTCTTTCCTTCGAAGCCTTCGCTCTGGATTGGCATCGGGTACCCCAATCCGAAGAACAGGTTGAGCCCCCGAACGGGTGGAGCGGCGGCCTGCGCATAGACGCTCTGGATCCGCATTTCTTCGAGGAATGGCAGACCAATCACCACGCTGCCAGCGCCCTTGAGCAGAGTGCGGCGATCCAAAATACGTGTGTACTTCATCGGTGCAAGGTCCTTCGAACGTCAATTGGTCTGGGTCTTCAAACGCCGAAACAAGTCGGTCTGGCTCAGGGCGCCAATCATGTCCCCGTAGGTGCCGGGGCTACTCGCGATCACCTGGCGGGCCGCGTCGAGGGCGCAGGACTCCGATCCGGCGGGAGAACGTCCGAGCGCGTATTGGGCGATCTTCAGAGTCAAGCAGTCGCGTGCGCGTTCACTCTGCGCCAGCACGCGGCTCAGCTCGGCGACATCGGCGTAAGGCGCCGGCGCTTGCTGTCCAGGAAAGCGGATCTCACCGTCCGCCGGCAGCTCGTTGCCGAACTCGTCCTTTTCCGAGTAGACGCCGGTTGCTGAGTAGCGAATCAGCCCCCACACGGGTTGCTCCATTTGAGAGTGACAGCCGCCGCACGCGGGATTCGCAACTCGGGCAGCCGAGACGGTGCGTCGGCTCACCCCCGCGCCCAGGGGGGGCGGCGTGGTGTCCGCGGACGCTGGCGGCGCGACGATCTCGCTGCACAGCACGTTCTCGATGAAGAAGAGGCCGCGCATCACCGAGGAAGCCTGCTCGCCGCCGATTGCCAGGATCGAGCCATGCGTGAGCAGGCCGCCGCGCGTCGGTACTGCGGTAAGGTCGTAAGTGGCGACGCCCTCTCGCGGACTTGGCAGACCGTAGTGCTTCGCCAGCGCTTGGGATACCGTGGTGGACTCCAGGTCGTAAAGCGACGTCAAGCGCGCTTTGCTCTTCCACACCGCCTCGAAGAGGGCTGTCGTTTCCTGCTTCATGTCCGCGTGCAGGGCGTTGTCGAAGCCGGGAAAGGCGTCGGCGCTGCGCTGCAAAGTGTCCAGGCGGCGCAGGTCGAGCCAATCGCTGAAAAACGTGGACGCCGTGACGTACGCCCGGGGGTCTTGCAGCATGCGCTGCACTTCGGCAGCCACGCCGGTGTCCTGCTCCAGCTTGCCGGTGTCGGCAGCCGCGACCAGGGCATCGTCCGGCGGTGCTTGCCACAGCGCGTAGCTGATGCGGCTGGCGAGCTCGGTGGCGCTCACCGCTTGAACCGAGCCTTCGCCTCGCTCCTTTTCGATGCGATAGATGAAGCGGGGCGACTGCAGCATGGCCCGCAGCACGAGCGTGCTCGCCTCGACGTAACTTGCCGCTTCCGCTTGCGCCGCCTGGTACAGGGCCAGGAACGCCGTCCGCTCCGCGGGTTGCACGGCGCCGCGCAGAAGCTTGCGGCCCAGGGAGTCGATGAGCTTGGTTTGACAGGCCTCCGTCATCGTCGAGCAATCGCTGAAGCGCGCAACGAACGCAGCGGGATCGCCGAGCTGCCCCGCGATGAGCGTCGCCAGGCGCTCGTAGGCGGCCACGCGCTCGTAGCTCACGACCAGCGCGTTAGCGTCATTGTCGAAGCCGCTGCTGGCAACCTCGGCCGGCAATTCGGTGGTGGCCAGCGGCTGGATCTTGATCGAGAGTGCGTGTTCGACGCTGTTGATGTATTCGGTCGCCGTCAAGCGCCGCACCAGGCTCGGCCCTGGCGTGGCGCTGCCCGGATCACAGGCGAACTCCTCGCCCGGGTGCGCCCGGGGCACGGCAGGCGGGTTCGCAGCAGTGCTGC
>DASQDA010000100.1:0-3486 GCA_035634435.1 Polyangiaceae bacterium | reverse complement strand
GCTGCCGGTTCGGCTCGATCGGCGTTCCGGGATAAGGCGCGGCCGAAGCGACCCGCGCCTGGAGCCGTGGCCGACTGCTCGCGGAGGTCGGCACGCTTGAAGCGCCCACCTCCGCGACGGCGCCGAGCAAGCGCTGCCACTCGGCCACCAGCGCCGGCGCGGGCTTCTGCGCTCTCGGAGTCGCCGGAGCAGCGAGAGCCGTCCTGCGCGATTGCAGCGACCCGTTGATCTCCGCCAGTCGGCGCTTCAGCAGCGTCGTTTCGGCAAGCAGCGCGTTGGGGTCGTCGTAAGGATTGTCGGTGGTGGGCGGCAAGCGACTGGCGGCGAGTCGCGCCTCGATCTGTGCGCGCTCCTGCCTGAGCAGCATGAGCGTTCGATCCTTGGCTTCGGTGGGCAGGCCGCTCGGCACGTCGGGAGCGGGCGAGGGCTGCGCGCTCAGCTCGGGGTGAGCAGCGAGAAACGCGACCAGCTCATCGGTGCGCCGCTGCCGCTCCTTGTCTTTCGCCTGATCTTCGGGCGACGGTCCTGGGTCGAGAACGTCGGGCGCGAGCCCCACGAGCTTGGTCGCCATCGCGTTGCAGGCGTGCTCGGCCAGGCGAGCGGCAGGCAGCAAACACGAGACGCGATACGTGCTGCTGTCGGCGGTTTCGATCTCCGTGCGTGTTCGCAGGTAATCGTGCAGCTCCGTAGTTTGGGCCGGGCTTGCGGTGGGCAGCACGCCGTTGCTGATGGCCGTAAGGATCTCGGGCCGAACCAGCGCGCGTTTGAGGCGCTGAGCGGCCTCACGCGGGGGGGGCAGCGCGGCCCGCGCGCCGCCCACTGTCTCGACCGTGACCAATGCGCTCGTGCGATAGGTGGCCGGAGCCAGATAAGCGTAGGCGATAAAAATGCCCAGGACGAGAGCGAACGTCAGGAGTCCGGCCAGAAGCGTCGCGCGCAGCGACCCCCGGCTCGGGACCGGTCGGGGTGAGGGAGAAGGGTGAGTCACTGTTGAATTGGAGGGCATGCGCGGGAGAGCTCCGACCGGCTGAAGCTGGAGCCAAGGAGGGAAGAGTATCTCCCCGCTGCCCCACCCGTGGGAATTACTAGTGTCTCAACCAAACGCGGCGGACATTTGCGAGGCACCGGCTGGGCGCGACTCCACAAAGGTCCGGGGTTTGGCCGTGATCGACTCATGAGCTTTGCCTGTTCTGACGTGTGCTGAACCTTCGATGGCGCGCTCATGCGCCGAGGTCCGACAATACTCTGGCTGCCGCGTTGTACCCACACATACCGTGTGTTCCGCCGCCTGGGTGTGTCGAGCTCGAACAGAGATAAAGGCCCCCGAGTGGCATACGATAACGGAAGCTCGGGAAGAAGGGGCGGAAGATCAGCTGCTGAGTCCATGCGTTCGAGCCGCCGCCCAGATCGCCGCCGGCCAGGTTCGCGTTCGAGCTCTCGAAGTCCGGCGGCGCCGATGCGCGCCGCGCATGGATGATCCCGCGAAAGCCCGGGGCCAGCTCCTCGATACGAGCATCGATGCTGTCGGCGAAGCGTTCGCGCTCGGCGTCCCAGCTGCCGTCTACCTCTGCGGGGACGTGGGTGTAGGCGTACAACGTGTGTCCGCCGCGCGGAGCTCGCGAGTCATCGATGACGCTCTGCTGGCCGACGACCAGATAGGGATCGCGGGGCAGTGTGCCGGAACGCACCTCGCGGGTGAACCGGGCCAGGGCGTCGACGCTCTCGCCCACGTGAACGGTGGCGCTCCGACGGGCGCGCTCATCGCGCCAGGGTACCGGGGCCGACAACGCCCAATCGACCTTGAAGGTGCCCCAACCCTGCTGGAAGCGGCGCGCGGCCCGCGTTGCCCAGGCGGGCAGCGCATCGCGCGGGCAGAGCTCGAGCAACAAGGAGCGAACGGAGGTGTCCGCCACGACGGCACGTCGGGCTCGAATCTCGGTGCCATCCGACGTGCGCACGCCCACGGCTTGGCCATTGCGGACCAAGACGGCTTGCACGCGCGCGCCAAGCTTGAGCTGCCCTCCCGAGAGCTCCAGCAACGTCACTAGCGCATTGGTGAGCTGCTGCGCGCCACCGCGCGGCACGGGGTAGCCCACGGTCGTCGCCGACATACCGAGAACATAACCCATGACGCCGCTGGCGAAGTCGTCGGGACCGAGATCGGCGTGCAGCGCCAACCCCGGCAACACCCGTCGCGCCGCCTCGCTCTTGAACCAAGAGCGGCCGAGCCGGCGGCCCGAAGACGCAAACCAGACGCCGAGGCGCAATAGGTTGCGCAGTCCCAGACGCAAGAACGCACGGACGCCCGGTAGCGGGCCCAGGAGAGCACCGAATAGGTGCGGCTCGAGCTGAGCATGAACACGCGCTAGCCGCTCCCAGACCAACGTGTCCGCCGCATCGCCAAAGTAGTCCAAGCCGAGCTTCTCGCGCTCCGTCAGCCGCACGATCGCGGCGCTGGAGCCATCTGCGGCGGGGTGCACACTCTCCACCTCTGCGTTCAACCACTGGACCCCATGACGCTCCACCGCAAGCTCCCTGAAGGCGGTGCTCAGTCGTGCCAGCGGGAAGAACCCGGCGCCGACATCATGGACAAAACCTGGAGCGGTGGCTTCTCGGCTGCCGACCGCACCACCAGGTCGGCGTGGATTGGCTTCCAGCACCAGGACTGACAACCCGGCCATTGCAAGCTTGTTGGCGGCGACCAATCCGTTCGGACCGGAACCCACTACCACCACATCCGGATCGTGCATCGAACGGGCAGTCTACACGCCTGCCTTCCCTTCGGGAGGGCGCTGTTGCTCGCGAGCGCTGCCAGCTCGTGGGGGTTTGAAGGTTGGATCCTGCGGTGGAAGCCAACGCGTGTTCACGCTTTCGTGGCATCAGCCTTGCACAGCTGGAGTGGCGTGAGCTGAGATGACAACGGAAATAGCCGCCAGCTGCTCCTCGACGCGCCGTGCAAACGAGCACGCCAATCAAGGGCGTTTACAGCTTCGAATGCCGTCTCGCGCGCGGCGAGCCGGCGCTCCAGGCTGCCACGCTGTGACTCCTCTGCTGGCTCGGTTCAAAGCGCGATCCGCAGCGTGGCTGGGCGCGTTGAGCTTGCCGCTGCTGCTGTCGGCGTGCGGTGCGTCCGCCGTCAATCGCGGAGCGGATCTGTATGCCCGAGGGCACTACGTAGAATCTGCCGAGGTGTTCGAGCACACGGAGCCGCGCTTGAAGGCATTCGAGCAAGACGAGCGTGCGCGGTACGGCCTTTACCGTGGAGCGACGTTGCTCGGACTGGGCGACCTCGGCGGGGCTCGGCGCTGGCTGCACTACAGCTCACGCTTGCTCGAGCACGACCCGCGCGCGCTGCCCGCATCGGAACGTCGGTTTCTGCAGGAAGCCCTGCAGGTCGTCGAGCGGCGGACACAACCGAAGCTGCACACAGCGATGGTCGAAGGGCGCGTCGCAGCGCATTCAAGCTTGCTCGCCCGCTGACGCCAG
>DASQDA010000099.1:0-3620 GCA_035634435.1 Polyangiaceae bacterium | reverse complement strand
AGGGTTCCCACGGGTGCGGCGACCTCGTAGCCCACGCCATGCACGTCCACCGTGAGGAGGGTCGGCTCTTCCGCAACGACGACGCCTTTCAGCTTGCCGATCATGGGCTCCTTGTCGCGTGTCCCTGCGCCGAGGGCAAAGCCTTACTCCGCGAGCGAGCGATCCGCCGCGGTCCCCGAGCACCTGGGCTTGCTGAAGCTGACGTCCACGTTCCCCGGGACGCGCCCACGTGGTAAGGCGGCCGGCGATGAAGCAAGTGACCCGCAACTGGGGTGTTCTGCTGGTCGCGGTCGGCTTTTCACTTGCGAGCGCGCTCGCGGTTGGCTGCGGTGGCTCGTCCAGCGAGACGCCGTTCCCGCTGCCGCCGCATCCGCTCAATGATCCATATCGCGTGCCGGGCACCCGTGAGCCTGCTCCGCGACCGCCCGAGCCGGTCGATGTGCCCGCGGAAGAGGAGGAAGAGTCGGCTCTCCCGGCGCCCGAGGGCGCGCCTGTTGCGCCGACCTGGGGCGACACCGTGGCTCCGTTGCCCGAAGCGCAGCCGCGTTGAGTCCAGGCGGCGCGGTCTTCAGAAGGAGCCGAGCAAGCTCACCCCAGCGAAGCGCGGGCTAACGCTCGGCAGCAAGCGTGGGCTCTCGCCGGCGGCGCTGCTGGCCGGTCGCTCGGGGCTCAGCAGGTACCAGGTCAGCCCTGCCGCAGCCACGGCCAAGCCTCCGATGCCGACGCCGGCGCCCCAGTGCAGGCGGGTGCGGGCCTCATTGGCGGGCTTCTCCAGATGCGCGGCATGCAGAGGGCAGACGCGCTCCTGACACTGAGCGTCGTAGGGCTCCAGGTCCGCGCGCGCCTCGAAGTAGATCACGGCACCGACCACCGCAATGACGCCTCCGGCGCCCGCCACAATGAGCGGCACCAGCGAACGGCTGCCGTCGCTTTCCGGCACCGTAGCCGTTTCTTGGTCGTAGCTCACGGAGGGGGCGACCACTTCCGGGGCTTCCACGACGGGAGCTGCTTCGTTCGTCACTGCCGCCTCAGGCGGGGCGATGGGTGGCGCGGGCTCCAGCTGTTTGCTCAGCACCTCGATACGCCGTTCGATCTTTGCCTTGTCGGGCGACGTGGGAACGCGTTGCAAATAGGCACGCAGAGCGACGATCGCCTGCGCCCGGTCGCCATTCAGCTCGTACGCCCGGGCAAGATTGAGGAGCAGCGCATGTGCGGTGCAGTCGCGCCGATAGGCGTCCTCCCAGTACAGAATCGAACGCGGATAGTCAGCCTCCTCGAAGGAGGCGTTGCCGGCTTGAAAGGCGCCCTTGGCAGCGGCCACATCGGTATCAGTGGGCGAGTGTGTGCAGGGGGCGTAGGTGGTGCTCGCTTCCTGGGCGTGCGCTAACGCTGGAACGAGCAGCAGCAGCTGCAGACACAAGCTCAGCGGCGTTCGTGTTGGCGACAAATTCCCTCCGGGTGACGCCGGAACTTAGTGCGTCGATAGCATAGACGCTCGTGGTCTTGAGAGCGCAATTGCTTGCGGGCGGCGCCGGCCATGTGGCCGTCGGATTCTGACGACACACGCCACATTGGCTCGTGCGGTTCCGCGTGCCCTCCGCAGCTGGGGGCAGGGATGCGCTCTTGTGCCCTTCGGCAAATCCAAGCATCGTCGGCACGTGAAGTTGGGACGTTCTCGCTGGCAGAGCCGTTGGGTGTGGGTGGTGCTCAGTGTCGTGCTGGTGCTCACGGGGGCCGTGCACGTCAGCGCTCAAGGTCAGGACTCCACCTCCAAGAAGCTGGCCGCGATCCGTGACGAGATGGAGCGCGGACAGGCGCTGTACGCCGGTGGCAACTACACGGCCGCCGCGCAGATTTTCGAGCTCGGCTATCAAGCTCATCCTTACTCGGCGTTCTTGTTCAATGCGGCGGTCTGCTACCAGCGGCTGGGTGATACGGAACGAGCGCTGGACCGCTTCCGGGAGTACCTGCGGGTGGACGCCGGCGCTCCGGACCGCGCCAAAGTCACGACGCGGATCGAGGCCCTGGAAGCTGCGCGCGCCGCCGCCGCCGAAGCTGCGGCGGCAAGCGCGGCGGCGACCCCCGAAACGGACCCAGCGGCGCCAGCAACGCCGGGCGTACCCGCAGCCGAGGTCAACAAACCGATCGGCGCGACAGCGCAGCCGCTTGCGGCGGAGGACGCGCCGGCGATGAAGTCGCTGGTGGTCATCGAGACGGAGCCGCAGGGCGCGCCCTTGCGCATATTCACACGCGTCGATGGCGGGGCTGCGCCGTTTCACGGGGGGGGCGCCAACCCTGGCTGGACCGAGGTCTCGACCGCGAGCTCGCCCGCGAACCTGACGCTGGACGTGGGGCGCTACCACGTGGTGGTCGAAAAATTTCGCGACTTCAATCAATCAGAAGCGACCATCGATGTCCTGCCCGGTCATGTGCATCATTTCAAGGCCAACCTCTCGCAGGGCGAGTTCATGGCCTTCCTGCGCGTCTCCGGGAACGTCCCCGGAGCTTATCTCTACGTGAACGATCCAAAGAAGGCGCGTGCACCGTGGGGAACGGCCCCGCACGGGGAGCTGGTCGCAGCAGGCGAGCACACCTTGCTGGTCGAAGCTCCGGGTTTCCAGCCGTTGCTCACACGCGTGAAGCTGGCTCACGGGGAGCAGCGGGAAATGGAGGTCAAGCTTCTGCGCCTTGGCTACGGGCTCTTGCGCGTCACCGCAAACGCGCCCGAGATCCGTGTCTCGGTGGACGAGCGCATGCGCGGCCGCTGGAGAACTGGTCAGTCGCCGCTCGAGCTTCAGCTGCCGTCGGGTACGCATCGGCTCAGCATCGAGAGCGATGGCCGCAAGACCTTCGAGGGCACCGTCGACATTCCGCGTGGGCAGGTGCAGCCGGTGCATGCGCGTCTGATTCCGAAGTATCCCCGCGGTGCTGCCTGGACCGAAGCGGTCATCGGGGCCGCGGTCGTTGGCACGGGCGTGTATCTCGGGCTGGAATCCAACCGGCTCTATGGTGAGCTCGAGCGTGATCAGCAGCGAGGTGTGCTCGAAAGGGATGACTCGCGTGTGAGCCAAGGGCGTTGGTTCTCGATCGGGGCAAACGTCGGCTTCGTGATTGGAGGCGCCCTGGCCGTGCTCGCCACCTACGACTTCCTGAAGGACCCGCTGCCCGAATCCTCGTTGCGGGCGGGTGCTCCCCTCGAGTTCGACGACAGGAGAAAGGCTCGGCCCACCGCGAGCGGGATACGGCCCCAGTTGGCGCACGCGGCCCCGGCGAGGAAGTACGTCCGTGTCGGCCCGAGCCCGCAAGGCATCGCGCTCGGGGGTCGGCTCTGATGCGACTGCGCAGGCCGCTCGCGAGCAGACGCCTTGCCCGTGTTTTGCTGCTGCTGACGGGCGGCTGCTCCTGGAGCCGCTTCGAGACGCTCAGCGAGGATGCGCCCGTCGTGGCTCTACGCAAGCCCAAGGATGTAGGCGCGGGCTTCGGCTCCAGTCTCACCACGGTCACCACCAAGGAGCGCGTCGTGCTGCTGGCTTCCGGCTCACCGGGCAGCGCCCGGGGGGCCACCTTCGAGCTGGGCGGCTCTGATGGGCCTTCCGTGAACGCGAGTGAGGGTGACTATT
>DASQDA010000098.1:0-2205 GCA_035634435.1 Polyangiaceae bacterium | reverse complement strand
ACCCCGCCTCGGCGAAGCAGCGCCCGATGACGTAGTCTTCCGCCAGCACGTCGTCGACGAGGGCAAAGCCGCCCAGCTTCGCGAACGTGCTGGAGCTGAAGAGCATCGATTTGCCGATGACGCAGGGGTAGTCGGCAATTGCACTGGCGCCGCACACCGCCCGCACGATGAAGGAGTTCATGTGCAGGTTGTCCAAACGGGCACCTAGGCTCTGCTCACCAGCGCCGACCAACAAGCTGGTGACGAGTCCCACCCGCGGGTCGTCCAGCTCGGCAGCCATGGCCGCCAGGTATCCTGGGGCCGCTCGTACGTTGGAGTCCGACACCAGGACCCAATCATGCTGTGCGTGCTGGCTGAGCAATCTCAAGGTTTTAACCTTTGGATTGAGCCCAGCCGCAGCCGTGCCCGCCACCACCACGATCGACACCTGCGGGAAGTCGCGCTGCAGCTGGCGCGCCATGGGAAGCGCCGGGTCGGACCAGTCTTCACACCCCAGCACGAGCTCGAACGCTGGGTAATCCTGGCTCACCAGCGAACGCAGGTTGGCGTACAGCTCGTCGTCCAGCCCTTTGAGCGGCTTGAGCACGGAGATGGGCCGGACGCTCCCGCTGCCTGCGCGCGAGCGCAGAATTCGACGCACACACACATGGGTCAGCAGGGTGAGCATCAACGACAGGGACGCCAGAACCAGCGAAATGGCCAGCAGAGTGTGCATTGCTCTGCGTCGAGACCCTTGCCCCCGCGCGTGTCGGCACCTGCACGGCCGCGCAACGACGCGGCAACTTCGCGTCTCAGCTCACGGGCGCATCGGCGAAGCGATACCCCACGCCGCGCACCGTCTCGATGTAGTCGCGGGCGGCGCCGATCTTCTCGCGCAGCCGTTTGACGTGTGCGTCGACGGTGCGCGTGGAAATTTTCGTGTCCATGCCCCACACGTGGTCCAGCAGGGCGGCCCGCGACTGCACACGGTTGCGGCGGTCGTAGAGCGTCACCAGCAACTTGAACTCCAGTGCGGTGAGCTCCACCTCTGCCCCCTCCACCCAGATGCGGTGCGCGTCGCGGTCGACCCGCAGCTCGCCGAACTCGACGACGTTCGCCTCCGAAGGCCTCGACTCGCTGCGCTTGAGCACAGCTCGAATGCGCAACACCAGCTCGCGAACGCTGAACGGCTTCGTGACGTAATCGTCCGCTCCAAGCTCGAAGCCGACGACGCGATCGATCTCCTCGCCGCGCGCCGTGAGCATGACCACGGGCATGGAGCGCATGGAAGGGTCGTCCTTGATGGCGCGGCACACCTCCGTGCCAGAGACATCCGGCAACATCAGGTCGAGCAAGACGAGGTCCGGGCGCTGCTCCCGCGCAAGGGATAACCCCTCGCGGCCGCCCTCGACGGTGATCACCTCATGGCCGGCCGAGCGAAGATTGTAGTCGAGCACTTGCCGTATATCGGGTTCGTCCTCGATCACCAGAATACGTGCCATGCCAGAGCGGGGTTAATCCGCTGCTGTGACCGCCGAGTGACGAACGCGTAGCAGAATGCACGTTTTTGCCCTGGCTTCAGTTTGCGGAACAGGCAGCACGCTGCGGTGACGCGCGTGTGAAGAGCGCGACGATCGTTAGCCCGTCGTGTGACGGATCATCATGGCCATTTTGCAGGACCGTCACGGAAACGTAACAGGTCGCGAGCAAGCTCCGCCGCGTCAACATGGACTTCGACGCCTTCAACCGCGCAGGCATCGACAAGGTGCGCGTCCGCCGCCTCGTCATTGGCTATGTGATCGGGGCGCTCGCGGTCAGCTTCGGACTTGGCTTCATCTTCCTCACCTCGAAGCGCGCGGTGGCGCTGGAAGAGGAGGAGCCAGCGATTGAAGCTCAGCTGGTGACCGAGCCCGAGCTGGCGGTGGAGCCGCCACCACCGCCGCCAACACCCGAGGCTCCCAAAAAGGCGCCGCGCCCGAAGCTGCAGACGCCCGTCGAGATTCCAAGAGACCCGCCGAAAGAGGTCGAGGTCAAGCCCGAGGCGACGCCGGAAACCGATCCCTTCGCGGAAAAGGAGGTTGCCCCGCCTGCCCCCGCGGTCGTCGAGGCGCCGCGGCCGCCGCCCCGGCCGTCCCCCGTCGCACCCCGTGGTCCGATTCGCGTGACGGAGGACGTCACCCCGCCGAGTCCACTGTCGCAGTCGATGCCCGAGCTGCCGTCGTCCGC
>DASQDA010000097.1:0-8905 GCA_035634435.1 Polyangiaceae bacterium | reverse complement strand
TCGGCACGGCGCTGCCGAGTGTGGTCCAGCTGCCGCCTGCAACTTCCGAGACTGCTGTCGTTGCGGCGAGCACCCTGCTCGAGCTGCTGAACGCGGAGCGAAGCAAGGTCAAGCTGCGACCGCTGCAGCTCGATACGCGTTTGACAGCCGTGGCGACCGCCCACAGCGTCGACATGGCACAGCAAAACTTCTTCGGCCACGAGTCGCCGAGCCGAGGTGATCCGGTCAAGCGCGCTCGTGCCGCCGGCCTGGTGGTCCGGCAACTGGGCGAGAACGTGGGGCGAGGGCCCAGCGCACGCGAGCTCCATCATCTGCTCATGGGCAGCCCTGGGCATCGCGCCAACATTCTGAAGCCGGAGTTCACGCACGTCGGCGTGGGCGTCGTGCTCGAACAAACCGCCGGCGAGCGCGTCCTGCTAGCGACGCAGCTCTTCGCCGCGGTCCCACGTGTGTTGCCCGCGCGCGAGTTCAACCTCGCTTTGCTCGACCTGGTCAATCAGTCGCGCAGTGCCAAGAGCGCGGCTCCGCTCGAGGCGGACGCCGAGCTCGACCGCGTCGCCTGCGCGGAGGCGAAAGTCGCCAGCAGCGCCGCCTCGCGCGGCTCCCCGCGCACCTCGCAGCACGGTCTCGAGCGCGTGGTGGGCGAGGCGTACGAGCCCAGGGATGCCGCCAATGCCGCAGCGTTCTACGCTCCGGGGGCGCGGAAGGTCGGCGTCTGCACGACCCCGCCGGATCCGACCACGGCGGCTGCGGCCCGTCGCGTTGTCATCGTGGTGAGCGCCGGCACCTACCCTTGATCGATGGCCGATGGGACGGGGAGGAGCATGAATGTGCGATAGCGCATGCAGCAATGCTGCAAATCTGCAGTCGGGAACGTGCGCCCGCGGTGCAGGAGCACGTAGGCAAGAGCGCGCGACGCTCGAGCTTCTTTCGGCGACACGTCACCACCTGAGCCTCCGGAGTGTGCTCGCGTAGGTCCAGGCAAGGCTCAGAGCGGCCTGCTTGCTTCGTGCTCCAGCCTCGCCTGTCAGCGGCGTCAGCCAATGATGGCAGAGCTTCAATGCGCTTACATAACGCCGTTGTTAGGTGCGATCGTGCGAGCGAAGGTGGGGGCGAGCTGACTTGCCCCCGAGCCGCCGCTGAGGTACGCGGCTACACTGGTAAACTCACACGCGCAATGCCGTTTGCGCGGTCGGCCTTGCTCGAGAACCGGGGGTCGACATAAACGCGAAGAGCACCCGAGGACACTTGGAACCCGCTGAAGGAGTCGTAGTCGCTGGGCGGTATCGCCTGGTGCGCAAGCTCGGTGCGGGTGGCATGGGCTCGGTCTGGCTTGCGCACGACATCTCGCTCGACTCAGCATGTGCGCTCAAGCTCATCGACGACGAGAAGTCGAAGAACGGTGAGGTTCGGGTCCGCTTCGAGCGCGAAGCGAAAGCGGCGGCGCAGCTGCGCGGGGCGCACGTCGTGGATGTGTTCGATCACGGCGATATCGACGGCGTGCTCTACATCGCCATGGAGTACATGGAGGGCGAGGACCTCGGTGCTCGTCTGGACCGGGTCCGGGTGCTCGACGCGCGCACGACTTATCGGATCATCGCACACGTCTGCCGCGCGCTGGCGCGTGCTCACGCCTACGGAATCGTTCATCGCGACCTGAAGCCCGAGAACATTTTCCTCATTCAGGGCGATGAGGGCGAAATCGCCAAGGTGCTCGATTTCGGGATTGCTCAGCACGATGCCTATTCGCTGCACGACAAGGCAACGCGCACGGGGTCGTTTCTGGGCACGCCATTTTACGTCAGCCCCGAACAGGCGCGCGGCAAGCCCACGGATCACCGATCGGATCTCTGGTCGCTCGGTATCATCGCCTTTCAGGCGTTGACGGGGCGTCCGCCGTTCGAGAGCGAAGCGCTGGGTGAGCTGATGGGGCTCATCCTCTACGAAGATCTGCCGCGACCCACCTTGCGCAACCCCGACTTGCCTCCGGCGCTCGACGCGTGGTGGGAGCGCGCAGCGGCTCGCGATCGAGAGCGCCGCTTCCAGTCGGCCAAGGAGCTCTCCGATGCGCTGGCGGTGGCGCTGGATATCGACCAGCTCATCATGGTGCCCACCATCGCGCCGCGGCGAGCGGGTACGTCCGAGGCGTCCGGCGGTTATGCCGCGTCCACGGGGCGAGCGTCCTTTCCGCCGGTGCCGGGCCTGCCTGCCGATCTCATGGCCGGGCGGCTCGGCTACTCCGCGACCCCTGCCGGCGATGCCGCTGACGACATGATCGAGACGGACGCGCCGGTCTCACGCACGCGCGACGCGGCCATTCCGCTCTCCTACCGTTTGAAGGGCCTGCTCAAGCTTCCGCGCGAGCTTGGCCAGCTGAGCTCCCGCACCACGATGCGCCGCTGGTTGCTCGCGCTGAAGGAGCAGCGGAAGCGCACGCTCGTGGTGGCAGCCATCGTGGGCGGCATCGCGCTGGGAATTGGTATCACCCTGGCGTGGGTGGCCGAGGACGAGGGGGCCATGGTGGGGCCAGTACCGGCCACGCCGCTTGGCTCGGCGGCGCGGCGTGCGGCGAGCCCACACCAGGGCGCGGAGGTTCCCTCGGCGGAGCCTCCTCTCGCCCAGCGGGCAGCGCCGAGCGCCGCAGCGGTCGAGCAGCATAAGATCGAGGGCGTTCCTGACGCTGGAAGGCCGGCCAAGGCCGCCCGGCAGACGCCAGTGATGGAGCCGAGGCGACGCTTACCCCCCCCGCCTCCCAAGAAGCGTGCGCCGGACAAGCCGGACTACGGGATCTGAGAGCGGGCTCGGCTGCTCGCGCAAGCCCTTCAGCGGCTTAAACCCGCGCGGCGTCGCGCGACGAGGCAAGCCTCGCCGGAGACCTCGAATTCAGCACAGCACTGCGGTCGATCGGCATAGACGCGACAGCGGTAGGCGCTGCTCTGGCCGTCGCCCTGCAGCGCGAGGCAGCGCTTGCCGGGCCGCGGAACGAAGCGCGCGAAACGATCCTCGTCGACGAGCTCCGGATGCTTGTCGGCGAAGGCCTCGCCAGGCACCAGCTCCACGCGGTCGAACCCCTCGCGGCAACAAGCACCGCAGCTTCCGCACGCAGCCTGTGTCCGCAGCGGTTCCCACAGCTCACAGGCGGCCGTCTGCGCCTGGACGCGCACGTCAGCGCGTGCGCGCGACTCCGCCTGCCGACAGCTGAGTGAGGCCTCCTCCCCGTGCGACCAGGCACACTGTCCGCACACGAGCGACGGGTCAGTGTGACCCATGAACCCGCTCGGGTGTCGGTGGCGCGTGGTCGACCACAGCGAATCGGTGGCTGCCGCGGAGCGCACGGCCTCGGCAATGCGCGCCGTGGCTCCCAGCGCCGCCTCCAGAGGAGCCTTCCAGGGGGGGCGGTCAGCGCGTGCCATCCCTCGTTGGGCCAGGGGCAGCGCGGGATCGTCGCAGGGCGCCAGCGGGTCGTGCGGCAGCGCGTCCCAGTAGGGACGCCATTCGGTGGTCACCGCGAAGAAATCGCGCAGGCCGTAAGCCTGCGCGAGGGCGGCCTGAACGCGATGACAGGCGTGCTCGGCGACCAGGTCGCGAGCGCTGGTGTTGCACAGGCCCCAATCGGGGCGCTTCCAGGCTGCTGGCCCAGCGACGAGGGCGTGGCAGAGCTCGTGAAAGATGAGCTGCGCCAGCGAGTCGTCCGGGTCGAAGTCGCTCGTGGCCGCGAGGGTCAGCGTCTGCTCGCCGTCCCACGAGGCATACACCTGCTCGGAGCGCTCGACGCGGATACCTAACTGCGTGGCAGCATGCAGCCAGATCAGATCCAACGGATCTTGGTAGCGATAGGTGATGGAGCGGGGTGTCGCCATCGGAGGGAGGGAGCGAGCAGAGCTATAGCTCAGCAGCGGTAAGCAGGCGTTGGCGCAGGCGTCACTGCTCTTCGCAAGTCCTGGTCTCGTTGTTGCAGACCTCGGTCCCAAGGCAGGTATCGAACAGGCGAAATTCGTGGCGGCCGACATCACAGATTTCCACGTCTTTGCCGGTGCAGCGCCGCTCACCCACGTCGCACATGGGCAGCGCGCAGTTTCCCGTATCAGGCTGGCACAACTCGCGCGTCAGGCAGCGCCCTTGCTCCACCCACACGCCGCCGGCGCAGCGCTCGGCGCTGACGTCGTTGCACCGCGTCTGTCCCTCGCTGCACGCGGACCCGGGCACGCAGCCGAGGGCGGGGTCACACATCTGACCTGCGGGGCACGCGGGGTCGGTGTCCCATCCTGTCAGGTTCTCGCGGCAGCGCTGGCGAGCGTTGCCCTCGCAGCGCGCAGAGCCGCTGCGGCACGCCGGCGGCTCGCAGCGGGTGGCCTTCGGGTTGCAAAGGGGCGTGCTCGAGCATTGCTCGGCGAGCACCCACTCGACGCCGTCACTGCGACAGCGCTGCAGCTGCGCAGGTTCAACGCAGCGAAACTCGCCAGGGTTACATGTCACCACCCCGCAGGTGCTGCGCTCGGCGCTGCACGCCGCCGTTGAGTGGCACGTCTGCGAGGGAGTGAACGCAAGCTGCGCGTTGCACAGCTGCAGCGTGGGGCCGCTGCAGTGCGCTGCCCCGGCAACACAGGGCGAGCAATCGCCGGTTGCGACGTTGCAGCTCGGTCCGGCCGTGCAGTCCATCACGGCTTCAGCCCAGCCCGTACGCTCCGCGTTGCAGGGACGCGGCGAGCCAGTCTCGCAGTTGAACTGGCCTGCGTTGCAGGCAGGCAGGCGGCACGTCGCGTAATCGCCAGCGCCCACCTGCAAATCTGCGGCGGCTGCGTCGCACAGGCTCGCCGAAGCGCAGAGCTCCACGTCATCCCAGCGCGACTGGTCGAGAGCGCAGCGCTGAAGGCGGTTGCCGGAGCAGCGATGCTGACCGGGCAGCGGGCAGCCCGGCTCGGCGCACGCGCCACTGCGCCGATCCGCCGTCACGCTGCACAGTGCAGCGGACGCACAGGTCGCCGAGACCTTCCACTTCAGGTCGTCGCCGCAGAGCTGCAGCTGCGTCTCGCTGCACTGATATTCGCCGGGCTGGCAGGGGGTGCAGGCGAGCGCTGCCAGATTGCAGAGGTCGGCGGAAGGGCAGGGCGGACCCACGTCGGTCCATTCGCTGCCGCCCAGACAGCGCTGGATCTTCGAGGCGTAGCAGCGGGTGGAGTTCGGCTGGCAAGAGACCACCAGCCGCGAAGTGTCGATCTTGAAGTCGCCGAACGCGACCTGGCAAGCGGGTGCCAGCAGCAGGGCCCACAGCGAGAGCGCCCCATGCCTGGCGGTGAACGAGTGAGGCGAGGGACGCGCAGGGCGCTGCCTGCGCCCATCAGAAGCTTCCGTCATGGTGTCGGTGGATCGGGAGTGGGCTCTGGCTCTGGCTCTGGCTATGGCTCAGGGTTATCAACGCAGTTGCCCGTGGCGGCTTCACAGGTCTGGTTGGCGGCACAAGCGACAGCCGCGCCCCAGTGACCCGAGGTGTCGCAGGGCTCATACGAAGCGGTGCCAGCGCAGCGACGCTGCGGCGCGGCGCATTCATCACATTCGCCAGCAACGTCGTCACACAGGTCAGCGCTCAGGCACGCAACAGGAGGCTCCCACGCCGTGCCCGTGGCATTGCACTGGCGAAGCGCCGCCTCGTTGCACTCGTACTCGTCGGGCTCGCAGACCTCCGCGATGCACAGCCCCGTAGCGTCGTTGCAGAGGTTGGCGTTGCCGCACATCGTCTCGTTGCGGTACATGGTGCGTTCGGGGTTGCACACCTGAGACCAGGCGCCGCTGCACTGGTGCTGACCTACCTCGCAAGCAGGATCGGTGCAGGTGGCGCTGTCCTCGTTGCACAGCGCCGCCGTTTCGCAAGGCTCGCCCACGTCGGACCAGGCGGTGCCAGCGGCGTTGCAGCGTTGCGGCTGCAAGGCGGCTGGTGTGCCGTTGCAGCGCGTGGCTCCGGGCGTGCAAATCATGTTCGTCGTGCACACGCCCATGCCAGTGCAGGTCTCGTTGGCAGCGCAAGCAGGGCCGTCGTTGATCCAGCCATTGCGATCGGCGTTGCAAACCTGCGGCCGGTTTGCGTTCATATCACACTGGCGTTGGTCCGGAGCGCAGGTGGGCGTAATGCAAGTCGCCATGCTGCCGCGACACAAGGGAACGCTGGCGCAAGCAGTGCCGGTGTTCTCCCAAGCCGTACCCATCGCGTTGCACGTCTGGGGCTGCGCGTCGTCGCATCGAGTGGCGCCTGGCGTGCAAACGTTCTCGACGCAGACGCCCATGCCTGTGCACGTCTCATTGGCAGCGCAAGGAGCGCCGCTATCGTCCCACCCATTACGACTGTCGTTGCAGACCTGCGGCTGATTTCCCATGCAACGCCGGCTGCCAACGGTCGTTCCCGGACTGCAGGTCGGGGCAGTGCAGCGCTGCGCCGCGTTCTCCGTGCATAACGCAGCGGAGACACACGGCTCGCCAACATCGTCCCAGCCCGTACGAGTGGCATTGCAGGTCTGCGGCTGTCGACCGTTGCAAAACAGCTCGCCAACTGCACACGCCGGCGCGCAAACGCCAGCCATACAGGGCGTGGTGCAGGCTGCTCCCGTCGGGCTAAAGCCGGTTCGAGCAGCGTTACAGACTTCCGGCTGCTGGCCGTTGCAGTGAAGCTCTCCGACCGCACACTCGGGCGGCTCGCACCCGGCATCGGTGCACAAGCCCTCCGTTGCGCAAGCGGGCCCATCGGGCACCCACATGGTGCGGCCCGCATTGCAGACTACCGGCTGGGCACCTTGGCAGTCGGTGTCATTCGCCACGCACACCGGCGGCCGGCAGCTTGCGGTGTCCGGCATACAAAGCGCGTTGGTCGCGCAGGCAGGGCCCTGGTCTTCCCAATCAGTGCGGTCGCCGCGGCACACTTGAGGTTGCGACCCCTCGCACCGAGAGGCGTTCGCTTCACAGACGGGCTCCATGCACGCGCCACTAGCGTCGATGCACAGCGCGACGCTCGCGCACACGTCGCCGGCATTCGTCCAGCCCGTGCGATCAGCGTTGCAGATCTGCGGCTGAGCGCCGTCGCATTGCCGCTGGCCGACGGCACAGCGCGGCGGATCACAGGTGAACGCAGTCCGGTTGCACAGCGCGTTGCTCGCACACGCCGGGCCATCAGGCTCGAAGGCGGAGCGATCCCTGTTGCACACCTCCGGTTGCGCCCCATTGCACTGACGCTGGCCGACAGCGCACACAGGGGGCTGGCAAGTCCCAGTAGCGGGCACGCACAGCCCCGCGGTTGCACAGGCCGCGCCGGTGTTGGTCCAGCCATTGCGGCCGGCATTGCAAACCTGCGGCTGCCCACCGTCGCAGCGCGTCTCACCCACTCCACACGTTGGACCGTTGCAGCGTCGGTTAGCGCTGTCACACAATGCCGAGGTCAGACAGGGCGTGCCCTCCTGCATCTGGCCGGACTCTGAGCACTGGTAAAGCACGTTCTCCGCGCACCAAGCGGTGTCCGCGACGCACCTGTCACACTGATTGTTCGCGGCGTCGCAGACAGTGCAGAGCTGGTCTTGAAGCGACTGACCATCAGCGCTGCAGCGCCTGAGGACCTGACCTGCGCAGCTATTGCTGCCGGCCGGGCAAACGTCGCATTGATTGTTGGCGGCGTCACACAGCGCTGGGCTCGCGCAGGTGGTGCTGGCGAAGCTTCTGCGATCGGGCGCGCAGCTTTGCAAGGTGCCGCCCGCGCACTGCGTCTGCCCCAGGTTACAGTTGGCACAGTAGTCCTGGCCAGGATTGACCCCGACGCAACCGTAAGTGCTGCACGTCTGCGATGTCGTCCAGCTGCGACGATCGGCCGAGCAAACTCGCAGCCGCGAACCGGGTGCCGTGCCGTCGCAGCGAAGCTCGCCCGCCAGCGGACACTCGGCGCAATAACCATTCTCGAAGCCAGGATCGGCGCCGGGATAACAGAGCTCCGGGCTGCCACACGTATCGACGCTGTCCCAGCCGTTGCGACCCGCCTGGCAGCGCTGCAAGTTGGCGCCGTCACACTGGTACTCTGGCCGGGAGCCACCGCAAGCCACCACGCCGCAGCCGTCGGTCCATAGCCCCAGCAGGCAGCTGTTGGTCCGTGGTCCCGGCCCGTCGGGATCCGTCAACGTGCAATCACAGAGATCGTCGGTTGCGCAGGTGGCTTGGGTCATCCAGCCACCGGGCGTGCAGCGTTCGAGCACGCGCCCGTTGCATCGGACGGGGCTCGGACACTCGAGCTTGCAACCCGGAGCTACCGGGTCGTTGTCGCAGAACTGCCCAGCAGCGCAGGTGGCCTCGGTGGTCCACTTGAAGGTGCCGGGCGTGCAAAGACGAAGGTTTGCGCCGTCACAGACCCGCTCGCCGGCAACCGGACACTCCTTCGGGTCGCAGCGCGCGCTCGCCGCGTTGCACAGCTCAGGGGAGGCACATGCCGAAGCCATCTCCCAACCGCTCAGATCGTCCTTGCACTTTTCGAGGGTCGCCCCCGTGCAGCGGAACTCGTCCGCCTTGCACACGATAGGCGCGCACTCACCGGCAGCGGCTGTTTCCGACACCTTGCAAAGGCCCGGCGCCAAGCAGTCGCGGACGATCTTCCAGGTGCTGTCGGCCTGACACTGGCGCAGCACCGCACCGTTACACTGGAACGTGTTCGGTTGGCACAGCTGACCGCAGTCACCTTCAACCGGGTTGCACTCGGTGCCCGGCAGGCACGTTTTGAGCTCGGTCCAACCGGTGAGGTCCTCTTTGCACTGCCGCAGGACCATCCCATTGCACTCGAAGGCGCCTGCGGCGGGGCAGGCGGGCTTGCACATGTTCGTGGTCGCGACCGTGTTGGGGTCAGAGGTGTTCGCGGTTGCAGCAGCCGCGTCGCACAGGGCGGTGG
>DASQDA010000096.1:0-3864 GCA_035634435.1 Polyangiaceae bacterium | reverse complement strand
TGCCGCTGCCCACGTTGCCGCAGACATAAGGCAGCGCGCCGACCTGTTCACACAGGTCCATGAGCTCGTGCGTGCCGAAATGATTGCTCTCCAATACCTCGCCCCAGTGCGTGTTGATCATCTTTGGCCGCTGCTCGCGCGGGCCCACCCCATCCATCCAGTGGTACTCGTCCGCGAAGCACCCGCCGGGCCAGCGCAGCACGGGTACCTGCAGGTCCTTGAGAGCTCGCACCACGTCGCTGCGAATGCCGCGGCAATTTTCGATCGGCGAAGCATCGCCTACCCAGATGCCGTCATAGATACAGCGGCCCAGATGCTCGGCAAAATGCCCGTGGACGTTTGGGTGAATGGTCGCACCGCGCCGCTCTGGATACAAACGGAGGCTCGCGTGGACGCACTCGGACGTAGGGCCTCGGGGCAGCATGCCCACATCATCGTCCTGACCCGGGCGCTTGAAAAGCGCTGCGACGGCGAGTTGGGAGCGGCGCAGTGCTGATCTCTCGGGTTTCGGATACACTCTGCGCGCGGGAAGGAACCAGGATCATGATCCAGTTGAGTGTATTGCCTTGGGTTCCCCCCTTTGCTCAAGGGCTCGTGCGCGAGCTGAGGGTGCGCTGGGCGCTCGAAGAGGCGGGCCTCCGTTATGAGCAGCGGCCGATCGACCAGCAAGAGCAGCAATCACCCCGGTACCGGGCGAGGCAACCGTTTGGCCAGGTACCAACCTACGAGGAACAGGGGCTCGTCCTATTCGAGTCAGGTGCCATCGTCTTGCATATTGCCGAAGGTGCGCCGTCGCTGATGCCTTCGACACCCGACGATCGAGCGCGCACCAAGAGCTGGATGTTTGCGGCGCTCAACAGCGTCGAGCCTTGCATCCAGAACCTGGCAGAGCTCGATCACTTTCACGCCGACAAGGAGTGGGCAAAGCTACGTCGCCCGGAGTTGATCGAGGTGGTCCAGGCCCGTCTGGCGACGCTCTCGGGTTGGCTGCAGGGTCGCGAGTATCTCGAGAGCCAGTTCACTGCGGCCGACCTGCTGATGACGAGCGTGCTGCGTATCCTGCGTTACACGGAGCTGGTGCTCGAGGTACCGACGCTCGAGGCGTACCGGCTGCGCTGCGAGGCCCGCCCTGGTTTCCAGAAGGCGATGGCGGATCACATGGCCCTGTTCGGCAGCGTCAACGACGTCGTTCGCTGCTGAATGGGTGGGACCCGGTCGAGCTCGCGGCGATCCGCCCATTCAGCGTTCCTTGCACCACCCTGTGACGCGAGCGTTTCGCGCTCGTCGGCAGGCGCAGGCGGGTGGGAGTAGTACCGTCACACGAGTAGTCATTCGACGTTGGAGACGTGTGAGCTGCGGAAACGCAGACGAAACGCGCCGGCCCACGTGGAGGTCAGCGCTGGGAAGTCACGGGTTGCGGCAACACAGCACGCCTTGTGCGAGATAGGTGGCTTCGACGTCGCCGCACCGGTTCATGTGTCCATCGATGATGCCGAACCAGGCTGTCTGCTCGGCAAACACACAGCTGCCGTGTTGCTGCAAGCACGCGTCCCCGCAACACGCCACGCCGTCGCCGGTGATAGAGCACGCCTCACATCTTTGATCGCCGACGGCCATTGCAAACGCTCCAGGGGCTGCAAGGCACTCTTGTGCCGTTATCTGCGCACTCACCTCGGCAGGTCCGTAAGGGGGAGCGGCGCACACGTGCCAGCCCACGGCGCAGGCATCGGCCGGTACCGTGCACTGCCCGATGGCGTCGCCACACGGGGTGTCGGTTCTTGCAGCGCGCATCGACCCTCTCGGCCAGTTCGCCTTGCAGCCGGCGATACGTGGAAAGGCGGCCGAGCTGACGAACGCCTCGCGGGTCCCGTCGCTACAACCGATGAGGTTCGACATGCCGCCTGAGCCGCCGGCGTTGCTACCGCCAATAATGCCCCCGGCGCCCGACCCGCCGCTGCTGGTTCCGCCGCGCCCGCCGGTGCCAGCCGCCGGGGATCCTCCCGCCGGGGATCCTCCCGCACCCACGCGACCGGCGGCGCCACCCATGGCGGTCATGCCGCCGATACCGGCGGCGCCCCCGCGCGAGGGCGAGCCAGCGCCGCCCTCGTTGTCCGTCCCACCGGTGCCCGACCCGCCGCTGCCCGCTGCGCCGGCTTCGCCCGCTGCGCCCGCTTCGCCTGAGCCTGCGGGCTCGCGGCCGCCCGCCTCCCCGCTCGCCCCACTCTCCGGTCGTGTGGTGCCGCTACCGGCCCAGCCAGCAACAGCACGGCCGCCCTGGTGGGCTCCCGAGGTGCCCCGACCGAGGAAATCGTCGTCACCTGGCGCGAACAGGGTGCAAGCCGGCACCAGCAAGAAGGCGGTCACCAGAAGAGCCTGTCGAGTCACGGGCGCTATGGTACGCGGAATTCGCCACCCGGTCAGCGGTGCAGCGCTTGCGCCAGCTGCCGGCGTGGAGTGAGGCTCACGCTCTGCCGAGCAGTTGGACGAACCCCCGATGCTGCACCTGACCCTAGTCGTGCCAGTGGCCCTGACGCGGCCCGTGTTGGCCTACCTCGATAGTACCGACTTCGTCATCAACGTGGTGCACCTGCCGGGCGCCGGGCGCAAGCCCAAGGGCGACTTGATCGCGTGTGACGTTGCGAGCGAAGAGGCGAGCGCCGTCATCGAAGCGTTGCGCAGCCTGGGATGTGACACGCGGGGAACGATCTCTGTCGAAACGTTGGACGCTTCGATTTCGGTGGCCGCAGAGCGCGCCGAAGAACACGCCGACGGATCGCCGGCCGACGCCGTCGTCTGGGAAAGCGTGGCCGCGCGCGCCTCCGAGAGCGCCGAGCTCTCGCTCTCGTTCCTGATCTTCATGGTCCTGGCAACGATGATCGCCGCCGTTGGCGTCTTGACCGACTCGGTCGTGCTGATTATCGGAGCGATGGTAGTAGGCCCGGAGTTTGGCCCGCTGGCAGGCGTCTGTGTCGGGCTCGTGCAACGGCGCTTTCACCTTGCAGGGCGCTCCTTGCTAGCCCTGCTCGTCGGGTTGCCAGTCGGCATCATGTGCGCCTACGCGCTGACGCTTTTGCTCGTACAGCTGGGCATCGCTCCTGTGTCGTTTACGTCGCCGCACCCGCAGACCTTGTTCATCTCGCGGCCCGACGCCTACTCCGCGATCATCGCGCTGATGGCTGGCGTCGCCGGCATGATCTCGCTCACGACAGCCAAATCGGGCGCGCTGATCGGGGTGCTCATCAGCGTGACCACCGTGCCAGCGGCGGGTAACGTGGGCGTTGCGGCCGCTTACCAGAACTTCTCGGAGCTCCGCGGGGCGGCAGCGCAGCTAGGGATCAACCTGCTGATGCTGCTCGTCGCAGGCACGTTGACGGTTCAGCTCCAGCACTTCGCGTTTAGACGGCGGGTCGCGCGTCAGCAAGCCGCATCCGTCAACGACGATCGCACGTTGCTCGTTCGGTGAGCACGCGGGCTGCGCGGCGCTGGCCTGCTCCGCCGCGCAGCCGACCAACGTGTGCGACTACTCGCTCTTCGACGCGCGGCCGCCTCTTCGTTGGGCAGCGCGGCCGCGACCTTTGCTGGCGGTCTTGCGGGGCGAACGAGCCGCACCGCCTGCTGCCGCGCGACCGCCCGTCTTCCGCGCTGTTGTGTTCGTTGAACGCTTCTTGCGAGCGCCGCCGCCCGCGCCACTCTGGCTGGAGCTGCTCGCGCGCGTCGTCGCCTTCTTGCTTGCCGATCCGCTTCTCCCAGCGCCGCCGCGCGACGACGCGGCCGCGCGTGGGCTGGCGCCGGCACGCTTGGCGGTCTTGCGCGGTGCTCGGACGGCGCCTCCGGAGCGCGAGCTCGCTCGCTTGCTAGCCTTTT
>DASQDA010000095.1:0-1763 GCA_035634435.1 Polyangiaceae bacterium | reverse complement strand
GCTCGACCCGGCGGGCGCTAGCTCCGTCCGAACAATCAGTGCTGCGCTGTCGAGAGCGCGACAATCGCTGCAAAGTGGTCAGCCTCGGCACTGCGGTTGCGGCGCAAGAACCCACACACCTCGCAGCGGTGGATCAACACGACGAGCCCCCGCTTGTGCTCTAGGCCGATAGGACGCATCAAGCCCTTGCAGGCGGCAGCGCGATCCCCCGGGTGGACGTCGACGTGTTGACTCCACAAGCAGCCGGGACAGTGATTGGTGTAGCCGTCCCCGTGCACGCGGACTCCGCAGTGACCGCAGTCGAAGTCCTCGATCGTTCTCTGGAAAAGTCGCGTCAAGACTGGCTCGTTCGTGGCTGGGGACGAGCCCAGCGTCAGCTGAGCTCGAGCTGCTGCCAGATGCCGCGATCGGCCGGTCCGCGACAAGCCCACAGCTCGAGCTTCGCCGGAATGCAGACCATGCACGCGTTGGTGGTGGTGCCTTGTGCGTCCTCGGGATATCGATTGATGCTGTCCAGACCGTCCGAGCGATCCGCGAACAGTGCTTGCAGCGTGGCAACATCATGGCCGCCCGAGGCAAGCACCCGTTGGGCGCGCAGCAGCCGCCGCTGACTCGAGCTGCTCGGCAGCTCGCCTTCGCGCGCGCGGAGCAGCTCGCTCTGGCAGTGATTCGTCTGCACCACGGCCTGGTTCGCCAGCTGGCGCTCGATGACCGCTTCGGGATCGCACTCCAGCTCGCTGGCGCCCTGCGCGTCCGCCACCCAGTAGGTGTGCGCTGCCGCCCGCGGTGCTGCGCGGATGGCGGCGATGGCCTCCGGCATGCTGCGTGATCCGATCGCGCGATGCAGCAGGGTCAGGTAGCCGGCGCCGATACGGGAGGCGCGCGTCTTGATGTTGGTGGTGCCGACGGCCACGCCCTCCGCGTTCATGCCCATCAGCGACAGCGCGCCCGTACAGGTGATCGACCAGGTTTGTGGGCCGTTATCCGGACGCCGATGGACCGCCACCACGAAGTCGAGGTCCGTGGGATTCAAGTCCCAGGTCTGTCCGGCCATAAGCACGTGCTGGCGGCTCCCGTCGGGCGGAACCAGCACCGTGGTGCAGCCTTCGCGATCGCTGGCGGCGGGCAAGACCAAGACGTCGCGGACGTCCGTCATGTTGGTGGCGGCGTAGAGGAGCGACGCGTCCACGTGGGCTGCCTCGGCGATGGCGTCATGCTCTTCGATACCCTCGGGGTGGAACGCGCGTGCAGCCTCGCGGCAGGCTCTCCCCAAGCTCAGGAATTCCGCGAATCGGTGGCTCGCGCCGCGCTCGCTCAGGTAGGCCTGCAGCGCGGTGACCCGCTGGGCCACGAACGCTTCGATGCGCGAGCGCAGGGCCTCGCCCTGAGCCTGGCCGAGCTCGCGCGGAGATCCGTGGCACTCGACCCGCGGCAGTGCATAGCCCGCGGCCGGGCTGAAGGGGGCGGTCTGCATCGCTGGATAGTCAGTCCCTATCGAGGCGTGAAAGCTCGGCGTCCAGGCGTTCGTCCGGCACTTCGCGGCTGGGCGCAGACTTTGCCGCGGCCTCCTCGCGGCTGCGGGGGCCGGAGCGCCGTTGCCAGCGACGCAGCAAAGAGAACGCTCCCACCCCCGCCGTCGCCATGCCCAACATCAGAAAGAGGCCGGTGGTGCCCAGGCGGCTGCCTTTCGGCACCGCGATGATCTTCTCGCCGTAACGATCGATGAACGATCGCTCGATGGTCTGCGGCGTCTCTCCCGCGCG
>DASQDA010000094.1:0-6950 GCA_035634435.1 Polyangiaceae bacterium | reverse complement strand
CGGTCGAAAGCGGCAGTCGCTCTTGCGCCACGAACGCCGCAGGCCGCGCACGGATGCGGGCCTTCAGCTCCGCGGTCCCGGCAGCGTCGAGATCGCCCCCGAACACGGGCTCGGTGGCAGGTGCGCCAAAGGCGGCGCTCTTGATGACCAGGTCGCGCAGGTTCTCCAGCACGTGGGAAAGCGCTGCTGGCTCGCCGCACCAGAAAGTGGGCGCCGAGGGCAACGTCAGCTCTTCGCCGAAGAGCGCACGACACACGGCGGGTAAGAAGGCCAAGAGCGCTGGCGTCTCCAGCAAGCCGCTCCCGAGCGAATTGGCAACCATCACGTTGCCGGCACGCACCGCATGCACTAGCCCAGCAATGCCGAGCGACGAGCTGGCGCGCAGGCTGAGCGGGTCGCTGAAGCTGTCGTCCAGGCGCCGCAAGATGACGTCGACGCGCTCCAGCCCGCCGAGCGTCTTGAGGTGCACGCAGCGATCGCGCACCGTCAGGTCGCCGCCTTCAGCCAAGGTGTAGCCGAGGTACCGCGCGAGGTAGGCGTGCTCGAAATAGGTCTCGTTGTAGGGACCGGGCGTCAGCAGCACGACGCGCGGACTGTCCGTCTTGCGCGGGCACAGTGTCGACAGCCCTTCACGCAGCGTGCGAAAGAAGGGCGCCAGGCGCTCGACGCGACAATCGCGAAACGGCTGCGGCAGCATGCGCGAGATGACGATGCGGTTCTCCAGCGCGTACCCGGCACCCGAAGGGGCCTGGGTGCGATCTCCGAGCACCCAGAAGCGGCCGTCAGCGCCGCGCGCCAGGTCTGCCGCATATAGATGAAGCCGCACATTGCGGGCCACGGGCACACCGACGAGCGGTCGCAGAAACGCGCTGCTGCCCAGCACGAGCTCGGGCGGTAAGAGCTGCTCGTGCAACAGACGCTGGGAGCCGTAGAGATCGGCGAGGATCGCGTCCAGCAGGCGAGCGCGCTGTTCGAGCCCCGACTCGAGCGTCGCCCACTCCTCGGCGCTGATCAGCAGCGGCAATGGGTCGAGCTGCCACGGCCTGTCCGTGCCACGTGGGTCACCGTAGACGTTGTATGTAACGCCGTTCTCGCGGATGACCCTCTGCGCCTGCCGCCAGCGTCGCTCGAGCTCTTCGCCACCTAGTGGACGCATGGCCTCGAAGAACTCGGTCCAGTGCTCGCGCAAGCTGCCATTGGCGGTGAACGCCTCGTCGAAGCCGTACCTCGGCGCATACGTCCAGCCGTCGGGCAGCACGCTCGTGTGACCTGACGCCGAGCTCGACCCGAACATGCCTCCGAGCGCTTCCACCTCTAGCGTCCTGACTCGACCCAATGCCGTCGTGTGTTCAACTTTGCCTGTTCCAACGGCGTGCTAGCCGGCTTCCGCTCACGCGGCCGGCTCGCCGAGGTTCAGACGTCGAAGGTCCAGCGTGAGCGGGTAGTCCGGGTTCGCAAGCTCCCGCATGCGGCTGACGTCCACGCGACCCCCCGTCGGCCCGAACGATGCAAACAGCATCTGTCGGCGAGCTTCGGCCTCGAAGGCGTTCACCGGCAACTTCTCGTCCGAGAGTCCACCCGGGTGGCTGACGTGCAAGACGCAGGCACCGAGCACGCGGCCCGACCAGCTGTCGACGAGAGACAGCTCGATGGGCGCATGAACACCGATCGTCGGGTGCAGCTGCGAAGGGAGCTGCCACGCACGGAAGCGCACACCCGCCACGAACTCGCCGCGGGTGCCGGTGGGATGGAGCGGGGCGCGAGCGCCCCGGCAGGTGACCACGTGACGCCCCGGCACGGCGTTGCGCACCAAGAGCTGCACACGCTCGAGCGACGAGTCCACGTGGCGCAGCACGCCCGAGCCCGTCGCTTCTTCGGCCAGCACGTGCCACGGTTCCAGTGCGCGGCGGAGCTCGAGCTCCACCCCGTCTTGGTTGACGCTACCCACGTGCGGAAAGCGAAACTCCATGTGCGGCGCAAACCAGGCGTCTTCGAAGGGGTAGTCGGCCGCTCGCAGCTCATCCAGGACTTCTCTGAAGTCTTGCCAGACGAAGTGCGGCAGCATGAATTTGTCGTGCAACGACGTGCCCCAACGCACCACCTTGGATCGATACGGCCGATCCCAGAAGCGACTCACCAGCGCCCGCACCAGCAGCATCTGAGTCAGGCTCATGCGCGAATGCGGTGGCATCTCGAACGCGCGCATTTCCAAGAGCCCGTTTCGCCCGGTCGCCGAATCGGGTGAATAAAGCTTGTCGATGCAGAACTCGGTGCGATGGGTGTTGCCGGTGACGTCCGCCAGCAGGTTGCGGAAGATGCGGTCGACCCACCAGGGCGGAACCGGCGCGCCGCCCGCGCTCACTCGACGTGCCTCGTTGATGGCCGTCTCCAGCTCGTAGCTCGCCTCGTGGCGCGCCTCGTCGACGCGCGGAGCTTGGCTGGTGGGACCGATGAAAAGACCAGAGAACAAGTACGATAGCGAGGGGTGATCGTGCCAGTAACCGATCAGGCTGCCCAGCAGCTCGGGGCGCCGCAAGAACGGACTGTCCGCGGGCGTGGTGCTGCCCAGGGTCAGGTGATTGCCGCCGCCGGTGCCCGTAGGACGACCATCGATCAGAAACTTCTCGGTTCCAAGCCGGCTCTCGCGGGCATCGTCGTAGAGGCCGTTGTTGATTGCAACCAGCTGCGTCCAGCTCGCAGCGGGATGCACGTTTACCTCGATCACCCCGGGATCGGGGGTCACCGAGAACTTCTCGACACGCACGTCTTGCGGCGGCGCATAGCCCTCAATGCGCACGGGCTGCCCGAGCTCGCGTGCGACGAGCTCGATGTGGTGCACGAGATTCAGGTAGTCTTCGATGTGCCCGAGCGGCGGCATGAAGACATTCAGGATGCCCTCGCGTGGCTCCACGCACAGCGTGCTGCGCACGCTCGAGGCTGCCGACTCGAAAGGAGCCGGAGGACGATCTTCATCGCCGTGGGGGCCCGCCACGGCCTCGTCCCCAGCGGCACGTGACGCGCGGATTGCCGACTGACGTCGCCACTCGGTGGCAGCAATGCCTTCGCTGCCGCGGTAACCGGGCAGTGCCGAGGGCAGCCGCATATCCAGATGGTCGTGCGGCTCCGGGTTGTACGGCGGCAAGGCGTCAACGGCAGCGAACGGGTCTCGTTCGTGCACGTACGGAAAGTCAGCTTCCGAAACCCAGGGCAAAGAGTCGAGGGGCAAGCGGTAGCCCATGGGCGAGTCACCGGGCAACAGCAGCAGGCGTTCACGCCGCAGAAACCAGCGGCTGGAGCGCCAGCGGCCGAAGCCAGCCGGCGCCAGCGGCAGCGCGTAACCGACCACCTTGCCGAGCCCCTGCTCGAACAGGCGCGAGATACGCGCGCGCTCGAGGGGATCGGCCAGGCGATTGTCCGAGGGCGTCACGTTCACCGGCAACTTGCGCTCGCTCAGCAGGAGCTGGAACGGGTCTTCGTAGCCGGGGAGCACGTTGGCTGCCGACAGCTCGAGGTTGTTCGCCAGCCGTTCGATGAACCGCCGAGCCTTCTCTGGGCCCACGGCGTAGTCGCGACCGTCCTCAGCGATCAGGTCTTCGGCGCGCCAGATCGAGTCGCCGTCCTTGCGGAAGTAGCAAGCGAGCGCCCAGCGCGGCAGCGACTCGCCGGGATACCACTTGCCTTGGCCGTAGTGGAGCAGCGGATCTTTTGCGAAGCGCCGCGCGAGCTTGCGAAACAGCACGCCCGCCACGCTCCGCTTGTGCGTGCCCAGCGCTCCGAAGTTCCACTCGACGCCGTCGCGATCATCGATCGAAACGAAGGTGGGCTCGCCGCCCATGGTCATGCGCACGTCGGCGCTGCGCAGCCGTGCGTCGATGTCGTGGCCGAGGGCCTCGATGCGGGACCAGGCGGCCTCGGTGTACGGCAGCGTCACGCGCGGCGTCTCGAGCACGCGCTCCACCGTCATCGTATGCTCGAACTTGACCTCGCACGTCTCCAGCTCGCCGCTAACAGGAGCTGCGCTCGATGGATCCGGCGTGCAGGCCAGCGGAATGTGCCCCTCACCCGTGAGTAGGCCCGAGGTGGCGTCCAGACCGATCCAGCCGGCGCCGGGAAGGTAGACCTCTGCCCAAGCGTGCAAATCCGTGAAGTCGCTTTCAGGCCCAGCAGGACCCTCGATCGGCTTCTCGTCAGCGCGCAGCTGGACCAGGTACCCCGAGGCGAAGCGAGCGGCGAGGCCCAACCGGCGCAAGAGCTGTACCACCAACCATGCCGAGTCGCGGCACGAGCCCCGCCCCAGCTCCAGCGTCTGGTCCGGGGTTTGCACGCCGGGCTCGAGGCGAATGACGTAGTCGACGCGCTTTTGAATGACCTGGTTGAGCAGCACCAGGTAGTCGACCGTGCGTTGCTTCTGGGCCGGACGCAGCTCCGCCACCAGGGCATCGAAGCGGGGGCCGACCTCCGCTACCTCAAGGTACGGCCGGAGCTCGCGTGCGGTTGCCTCATCGTAAGCAAAGGGCACCTGCTCCACCTCTGGCTCGAGGAAGAAGTCGAAGGGATTGACCACCCGCAGGTCGGCCGTGACCTCGACGTCGATCCGGAAATGATCCGTGGGCTCGGGAAACACCAACCGAGCCAGGAAGTTTCCTTGTGGATCCTGTTGCCAGTTCAGAAAGTGCGCCTTCGGCTCCACTTTGAAAGCGAAGCTCGCGATGTGCGTCCGGGCATGTGGCGCAGGTCGCAAGCGCACCACCTGTGGGCCCAGCTGGATGCGCCGATCGTAACCGTAATGTGTGGAGTGCCGAACGGCGACGCGAATGGTCACGGTGACCTACTGCTGCTGCTGCTGCTGCTGGTGGCGCTGCTGCTCAAGGGTGTTGTAATCGAGCCGGCGATCCGGCGGAATCCGATCGTGCAGCGCTCGAACGTCCGGGCGTGGCAAAGCGAGGGGCGGCAGCTCGAGCTGGGCTTCGAGCTCGCAAATGCGCACGCTCACGTCAATGCGCTCTTCGGCGCCGCCGCGATAGACTCCGCGGTTCGGCGGCACGTCCGCATAGCTACGACCGATCGCGACGCCAACGTGGGATTCGCCTGCGAGCTGTGCGTGCGTCGGATCGATTCCCATCCAACCGACGGAAGGTAAGAAGACCTCGACCCAGGCGTGCGTCTCGAGCTCGGCGGACGAAGGCCGAAACAGATACCCCGAGACGTAACGCGAAGGGAGACCCAGCATACGCAGCAGGGCCAGCGCCACGTGGGCGTAGTCTTGGCAAACGCCTTTGCCTAGGTCCAGAACGTCGCCCACGGTGGTGGAGCTGTGAGTGACGCCTTTGGTGTAGGTGACCAGATCTTGCAGGCGGCCCGTCACAGCAGCGAGCACCAGCCCCGCGCGACGCTCGCGCAGGAGCCCGGTTTCCTCGGCGAAGTGAGCCAGCCGCGCGTCACGTTGAACGGGGCCATGCGACAACAGGAAGTCCTCGTGGCGATGGCCGATACCTGTCAGGGGCAGCGTGTCTGGCAGCTCTTCGAGACGCAGCTTGCGCGGATGCATCTCCACGGTGGAGGCGGCAATGATCACGACCTTGTCGTGGACGTCGATGATCGAGAAGTGGTGGGCGTGGTTGCCTTGCCAGTCCAGGTGCTGGAACACCGGCGCCTCGGGGCCAACGGTCAACCCGAACGCACGCAAGGTCTGGTGACCATCGCTGCGCGGCGTCATTCTGAGCTCGATCACGGACTCACTGATCGGCTCGGCGTAGCTGAGCTCGGTGCGGTGGCTTATCGACAGCAACATGGGGTGCCTTTCAATCGCGTCAGCAAAGAAAAAACGTCTTTTGCAGCTGGGTGGACCCTTCGCTCACGTCCGCGACGACTCCGTACAGGAATTGCTCCTCGCCTTCGGGCGCCAGGGAGTCGACGTCTGCATACTCGACGCGTGCAGCGATTCGGCCGAAGGCACGCTCGACGCGGCGGCCAGACTCGGGATGCAGTCTGAGCAAGCGTCGCGCCACGTCCGCCGCGACGGCGGTGGAGTAGCGGATGGATCGCGGGAAGTCCGCCTCGAACATCAGGAACTCGAGGACGGCACGCCGATCGACACGCTTTGGGTGCGCCTTGCGGTAAGCGTCGAGAGCGTCGAGGCTCTTCAGCAAGGTGAGCCACTTCACGTTCTCGCCCGATTGCGCTGCCCCAGCGGAGTCTCCGGGGGCGAGCCGCACGGACACCAGCCGCGCCACACCTTCGGTACGCTCGGCGAACTTGCCGAGCTTCAAGAATAGCCAACCTTCGCCGCGAATCATCGAAGCATCGGCCACCCCGTCCCACAGGAAGCTGGAGGCAACGATGCCTGTCAGAGCTTGGGACAACGTGCTTTCGTTCTGGGGGGCGGAAACGGAGTCACGCAACATCCAATAGGCCTGGTTGAGCTTCTCCCACATCTCGGGGCTGATCACCTCGCGGACCTGACGAGCATTCTCGCGGGCGCGCGACATGGTGCTGAGCAGCGAGGTGGGTGAGGCAGGGTCCAGAATCAGCTGAGCCACGGGCGCATCAGGCAAGGACAGGGCTCGCAACGCGCCGGTCCATTGCTCGTCTGCCACCTCGCGGTCCACCTCGAGCAAGTCCAGCTTGAGGTCGCGCATTGCCTCGATCACGCGCGCCGAATGCTCGGCGCGCTCCAGGTAGCGACCCATCCAGTACAGCGCGTCAGCGACACGGCTCAGCATGGCGGTGTCCCGTCGCGTGGCCCCCGCGAGCGAGAGATCATGCCGCTTTGACTCCCGGCTGGCGCTCCTGCTCGGGAGCGAGCACCCAGGTATCCTTGTAGCCGCCGCCCTGGCTGGAGTTGACTACCAGGCTGCCCTTGCGCAGAGCGACGCGTGAGAGCCCGCCGGGGATGACCCGGATTTTGTCGCCATACAGGATGTAGGGGCGCAGATCGACGCAGCGTCCCT
>DASQDA010000093.1:0-1640 GCA_035634435.1 Polyangiaceae bacterium | reverse complement strand
GAGCAGCGCACCACCCCTCCCCCACCCACCCCACAGTGCCCTCGGTCGCGCCGATTACTCCCTGGACCCCGCGTTGAGTGCCGCCCTCAGGCGAGCCTCACGCGCGATTGACAGCAGGTGACACGAGCCGAAGACTGCGCGCCGCTCGATGCAGCGCTCGCCCTTCCTCGTTCTGTTGCTGGTGCTCAGTGCTGCCGGGTGCGCCGCCCCTCCGAGCAGCGTGCCACTCGGTGGTGGCAAGGAATGGCGCGCGGCGGAAAAGCACGAAGATCGCCGCGACCCGGCGAGCGAGCTCCCAACCAAGCCGCAACTGGTGGCCGCCCCGGCGGTCTCGGTCAGTGCCCGTCCCTCCGCTAGCGCGTCGGCGGCGGCACTCGTGCCGTCGCCAGCTCCGGCGGGCGAGGTCGCTCTTGGCTTGGCGTCGTTCAAGCAAGGCGACACCATCACCCTGCGCAGCCGTTTCACCTTACGAGCCGTCCTCACGACGAAGGACGTGGCGAAGCCGCAGAACCTCCGCGCAGACGCGACCAAGCATCTGAGCGTGCGAATCGTCGAAGCGGGTGCCGACGGGGTCCGCGCAGCGACCATCGACTACCTGGCGGCCAAAAGTCACTTCCGCCTCGGCGGAACCGCCGCTGATAGCGCGGCCAACAGAGGCGGCAGGCGTTACCGCGTCAGCTTCGTGGGCGGGACCCCGCGGGTGAGCATCGTGGCTGGCGCAGCCGGTTCCGACGACGCCCAGGAAGTGTTGTTCGACCTCGCCACGGTGACTGGCTACGTGCCGCTCGCGAAGCGTCACTTGCCCCTGACGCTGCCGATCGACTGGAGCGCTCGCCTGTCGGCGGAGGCGCTACGGAGCGCCTGCGGCGTCGTCAGCGGCCTGCGTTTCGACGACGCCCAGCTCACGCTGCGCGGGCGCGACCCGACCCAGCCCGAGCTTGCGCTGTTCGACTGCAGCTTGCCCGTGCACGTCGCCCATCAAGGTGTGGCCTTCAGCGTGGACCTGAGCGGCAGCTGCGCGCTGCGCGCCGCAGAGGGCCGACCGGTGCGCCTACGCCTGCAGGGACCCGTGCGCTCTGCGCAGGACGCACTCGGTGCGGGCACAGCCTCGATCAGCGGAACGTTGGAGGTGGAGCTGGATCAGAGCTACGGCCCCTAGGGGAGTCCTGGTCTCTAGCTCACCCCCGAACACCACGACGATGTTCGCCCCGCCGAGGTGCGGTAGCTTGGGACTGAGCGGCGGCCTACCGAGCACCACCCGGCGGTAGCGAAGCGGCTCGAGCACGCAAGAGCGACGATCCTGGCGACTGCGCGCGGGTGTAGGCTCGCGCGTATGGTCTCCCGCTTCCACTACTGCGACTCGGTTCCCTTCTCCACCTGGACACGCGGCTGGCGAGCAGCGCCCCTGGCGGCGTTGGCCTTCCTGGCCGCGGGGCCGTCTTGCAGCGGCCGTTCCTCCGAATGCCATGTGGAGAGCTGGACGGGAAGGTGCCAGTTGGTCCGTATCGACAAACTGCGAGATATGGAGTTTCCGTTACCGAGCGTGGAGCTCGAGGCCATCTATCGCCCGCAGCCGCTGCCAGGGTCGCGCTTCACGCCGCCCGACGCGCGCCGTCAATTCACTGCGCTGAGCAAGCACG
>DASQDA010000092.1:0-4226 GCA_035634435.1 Polyangiaceae bacterium | reverse complement strand
GCGACGGACAACGCGACCACCGCCACGATGATGTATTCGACGAACACGGAACCGGAGGCGTCCTGACCCAGCTTCGCCGCCGAGGAGAGGAGGGGGGTGTTGCCAGTGCGCATGGGAACTCGCGTCGTTGCTCAGAGCAAGGGGTGTGCCCAGCGTCAGCTGCTCGCGCCGGCGTGCTCTGCACGAGCGCGAGCGCGCATCAAAACGGTGATGACCACGGCGCCTACCCCGATGATCGCCGCCAGAAGCAGCAGGATGCTGCCGAGCCCGAGCGACGGGCTCTCGCTGGCTTCTGTGCTGGAGCCTGCGTCGACGGAGCGGATAGTGACGTTGGCCGCGGTCGTGGGCTTCGACAGCGCCGCGCTGCTTGCCTCCGTCGTCGAAACGTCCGCGCCGGTCGCGACTTCAGTAGGCAACGTGCGACCTAGCCCCCGCACTTGCATGCCTTGCGCCTCCGCCTTGGACGAGAGCTGCGCTCCGAACAGACGCATGCCGGCCGTGAGGGCGAGGCCGACGAGGCCCACCAACAGCACGTACTGAATCAACGCAGCGCCCCGCATTCGCACGTAGCGTCGGGCGGATGGACGAACAACCATGACGAGCTCCCGAATGACCCTCGTCGCCGCTTATGCACGTTGCATGCTCGTGCGCGCCGGCCCCTTTGTGGGCGCGATCTGCCTGCGCACCCCGGAGGGCGCAACCAGGGGTTGTCAGCGCACCCACGCGCCGCCAACCAGTGGTTGTCGTCGACGGGCCAACCGCGGAGGCTGCGCCTCTTGGACGCGGGCGACGCCCGAAGCAGGTGACCACAACGCCGCGGGACGACAGCGCGCTGGAGCTCGGGGCCGTCGTTCTGACGTGAGGGGGACTCTTTTGCCACCGCGATGAGCGAGCCCTCGACGGTCGCTGAGGTCAGTTGGGCGCTCAGCTGCCGGAGCTTGCTGCCGTGCGCCTGTCTCGGAGGTCCGAGTAGGCCTTGCCAATCCGTCGAGAGACAGCAACTTAAGCGGAATCCGATGGCGACCCCCTCCACGCCCACTCCCGCTCCGGTTGCCGAAGTCGTGATGTACCGCACTCGCCATTGCGGCTATTGCAACCGTGCAGCTCAGTTGCTGCGTCAGAAAGGCGTCGAGCTCACGGAGATCGATGTTTCAAACAATCCGGAGTGCCGTCGCTGGCTATTGACGGCCACCGGAATGCGAACGGTCCCTCAGATCTTCATCAATGGTCGTTCGGTCCGAGGCTTCGATGACGTCGCCGAGCTCGATCGCAAAGGAGCCCTTGACCGGCTGCTGCGAGAGCCGCCGAAAGAGCCGCCCAGCTTTCCGGCATTCTGTCGCCCTGGCACATAGTTCCGGCGTCGCTGCGTGTAGCCGGCGGTGCGCGTTTTCGCTGTGATGCGCCAGCCTCCGAGCGCGGTATGCTACGCGAGCCATGCTCAAAAGCGATGCCGTCGTCGGTCTTGCTGTGTTCCTCGTGCTCGCGGCTGGGGGCCTCCCGAGTTGCGGCTCGTCTGACGAGGCCGATGGTGGGAGCCTCTTCGGCGGCGCTTCCCACAGCAACGGCGGCGCTGGCAGCGGGAGCGGCGGCGCTGCGAACGGCGGCAACGCAAGCGGCGGCGCTGCGAACGGCGGCAACGCAAGCGGCGGCGCTGCGAGCGCTGGCGCACCGACCGCGGATGCTGGCGATGGTCCCGGCGGCGAGGCCGGCCAGGACCAGGGCGGCGAAGCCGGCGAGGACCCAGGAGCTGCCGGTGCCGGTAGTCCGAGCGGCGGTCGAGCGGGAGGGGGCGGCTCTGCCGGCGCCAGCGGCGGTAGCGGCGGCGCCGCTGGACGTGGTGGCGCGGGTGGCGCTTCGGGCGCCGCTGCGGGAGGGGGCGGCTTTGGTGGGCTAGGTAGCTTCGGCGGCTTCGGTGGCCTGGGCGGCTTCGGCGGCCTTGCCGGACTCGAAGGTTGCCATGCGTTCCCGCCCGGCGATGCGCTGTGTATTGGACGACCTGCGTCGCCCCGCTTGTACTTGTGCGTGCCCCCGTACGAGCTCCCAGCAGGCTGCGTAGTGCGCACCGTGGGCGACCTCACGAACCAATACTGCTGCCCGTGAGCGGTTCCCGCGGCCACTCGCGGAGCGTCTACCGCCGGCCAGGACGCAGGCCATCGGAGAGCAGCCGCTCCGCGCACCGCAGCGGTCCGGGGCAGCGAGCGCATCGAAAGCTCGTGGCGATGCCGAGCCCGCCAGCGACCGTGGTCCCGCCGAGCGCACCTGCGACCGGCGCCTGAAGGCTGAGAGTGAGCAACGAGCTGCTGGCGACGCGCAGGCGAATCTCGGCCGGCAGCAGCAACTGAACGCGGGAAGAAGAGATAGGCCTGCTGCGTCTGCGGTTTTCGCTGATGAGCACGCTGACCGCGGTGCCGCGTGCAGTGGCGCGTTTCCAACGCGAATACCCGGGAGTGCAGCTTCAGCTCCAGCCCGGGGGAAGCGCCGAGCAGCTGCGGGCCCTCGGCGCCGGCGAGTGTGACATTGGATTCATGGCCTTCAAGCGCGACAAGGAGCCCTTCGCGACGGAGCTGCTCGAGCAGGCCTCGCTGGTCGCAGTGCTGCCTACGCGACATGCCCTGGCGGGCGCAGCCGCGGTGGAGCTGCGCGCGCTCGCGTCCGAACGATTCGTCTTTCTCGGACGGCAAAGCGAACCGCAGATTGACGCTTTCTTCCGCGCGCACTGCGCGAGAGCGGGATTCGAGCCCAAAGTGGTGATGGAGGTCGAGCAGCTCGAGGCGCTGCTGAGCTTCGTTGCTGCGGGCGTGGGTGTCTCCTGTGCGCCAGCGCTCGTGAATCGGCTCCCGTTCCCGGGCGTGAGAACCGTGCCACTGCTGCCCGTTATACAAGGTGGCATCAGCGCGGTGTGGTCTGCGGACAAGCTCTCCGCTACGGGCGAGCGCTTTCTGCGGGTGCTGCGCGAGGAGCTTCAGCGCTCCAAGAGCCGCGCGGCCGCGCGGCGGGTCAAGTAGTGAAGCGCTGTGCAACCGCAATGCGCGCCACCACGCAACAACTGTCCCCGCCCGCGACAGCTGTCCGCCGGGGGGGGGTGAGCGGCACAGAAAAGCACACAGTGTTGCTCTTGCTCGTTCGAGCGAAAGCACACAGCGTCGCTTTTGCTCGTTCGTGCCGCCTTCTGGCCGGAAGCGCCGCTCGCCGGGTTGACACTCGCGGCCTCGGTGAGCAGGTATTGCAGAGACCATCATGCAACGCGCTCAAGTTCGTTTCGAGGAAGCGGGCTCCCAGCTCACCGCCATCGAAATCGGTCGGCAAGGCCGCTCGCCCGTGATCAGCGCGCTGCAGCGAGCACTCTTCGCGCTGGGCATCGTGGTGTCGGCCTATCATGTGCGGGCGGGTCACTCCGGGCTGACGGAGCGCTTGGTGCTGCAGCGTCAGGACGGAGGAGCCGTCGAGGGCGCGCTGAGCGTTGCTACCAAAGCAGCCATTCTCCCCATCGCGCTCAAGGATCCCGACGCGCTGCCGCCGAGCGCGTGAAGGCTTGCGCGGGCAGCCCCGTTCGTTAGCCGCGCGAACGTCCGCGAGCCTGCCCGGAGCTCGAGGCCGGCGAGGTGCGGGCCTCACGGCGTCTCTTCCTTCCAGATGGGCCGGAACATGATCGCGATGCGCGGAAGCGCGTTCTTCACCTTCGGCACGGAATGTTGCCAGGTGCGTTGACAGCTTCCACCCATCACCAAAAGGTCGCCCCAGCCAAGCGTGAGCGCGAGCGAAGGACCGCCGCCACTTGGCCGCAGCAGAAAGCGTCGAGGCGCGCCCGTCGAGACCGTTGCAACGATGGCGTTGGGTAATCGGCGCGCCACGTAGTCGCCGTGCCAGGCAACGCTGTCCTTGCCGTCCCGGTAGTAGCCCAGGCTCGTGCGCACGAATTCCTCCGCGTAACGCCGCGACAATGCCCGGCGCATGGTCTCCACGATCGTGAGCGTTGGCCCATCGTCGGGCAGCACCGCGTAGAGACGGGGAACGTCCACCACGCGGTCGTACATCTCCCGTTGCTCGCTGCGCCAGCGGACCGAGCTCACCAGCGCCTCGAACACGCTCTCGTGCCCGCGCAGCCAGCCTGGAGCGTAGTCGTACCACGCGTCTGGCTCGAGCAGGGTGCGCTGCAGCGTGGAGAAGGAAGCATCGATCGACGCTGCCTCTCTGCCGAACATACCGAGCTGCAAGCCTGCGCTCAC
>DASQDA010000091.1:0-2395 GCA_035634435.1 Polyangiaceae bacterium | reverse complement strand
GCGGCCGGAAACGTGACGCGTTCCGGCTTGTCGGGTATCCCTTCATCACGGTGGAGAGCAACTATCCGCTCGAGGTCCTGCGCTCGCTGCGCGCCACGCGGGCGGACGCACGTGCGCGTGCCTTGGCGCACGAGGAGCAGCGACTCGGCGCCGCCCAGCACCAGCTCGCCGAAGCCGAACGGGCGTTTGCCAGCGCGCGTGAACGGGCCGCTGCCATGGAGAGCGCGGAGCAGCAGCGCTTGAGCTCGGGACTGGAGCGCGTCGAAGACTTGCTGCGAGCTGCCGACGCGCGCCGGCTGCGGACCGAGCACATTGCGTCGCTGGCCGCCAAACGCCAGGTCGCGCGTCGCTCGTGTGACGAGGCCCAACGCAACCGGGCACGCGCGCTGGCGGCGCTCGGTCACGCGCGTGATGAGCTTGCCGTGGTGGAGCGGCATCGCGACGCGTTCGAGCACGAGCAGGCTCGCCTCGCCGAGCAACACGAAGAGGACGCGGCGCTCGACCGATGGAACGCACAGCGATTCGGGCCTGGCGGCAGGTGACGCGGCGACCCTGGCGTTCCGCGCTCGTCCTGGTCGCTGCGCTCGCGGGCTGCTCGTCGGCTGCACTCTTGGTCTCGGGCAAGACTCCGCCGCCGTCCACTCGGCCTTCGCTCGTGACCCGCACTGCCGTCGTGCCGCCTGCCGCGCAAGATAAGCCGCCGCTTGCGCTGGAGCAGTTCTCCCCGCTTCTCGCGGAGCCGCGCTTCCGCGAGGTGGCCGAGGCTCTACAGGTGGACGACACGCGACGGGCTGCGGAGATCTTGCGCCGCGTGCTCGATCAAGATCCGCTCGCGAGCACCGCCACCGTGGAGCTCTGGTCAGGCCTCCTGTTCGAGAAAATCGGCGATGCCGGCCGCAGTCTTGGCGCCTGCGAGCGCGCAGCGGCGGCGACCGGGCACGTGCTCGCTGATTATTCCGAGTTGTGTGTTGCGCGCGCGCTGCTGGCTTCGGGACGCGCAAAGCAGGCGTTGGAGGCTCTGAGCGCCAAGGCCTACGCTGGACCCACCGAGCCCGAACGCCGGCTGCTCGTTGCGCAAGCTGCGCGAGCGAGCGGTGACCGCGAACGTGCGATCGCTGCGCTCCGGATCGCCTTGTCCCCGGACTTCGACCGCGTCGCCTCCGCCAAGACAGCGCTCGAGCTTTCGGAGCTGCTGCTGGAGCGCAAGGACTCGGCAGTCGAGGCGCTGCGCTGGATTCGTCGAGCGCTGGTCGTGCTTTCCGCGTCGCGAGCCGAGCGCGCCCGTGCCGACGATCTCGAGCGCATCGCGCTGGTCCAGCTCACTCCCGCGGAGCAAAAGCTGTACGCCGTTCCGGAGCCGGAGCATCGCGTGGCGCGACTCGCAGCGCTGCTCAACGCGCGCGAGTACGAGCTGGTCGAACGCTGGGGGCGCGCGCTGCTCGACGAGCTCCCGCCCGCGGAGCGCTTCGCGAACCTGGGCTGCGAGGCGCAGCTCTTGCGAGCCAAAGCACTGGCCGGCTCGCGCAAGCCCGCGCTCGCGGCGGAGGCGCTGGCGGACGCTCGCGACAAGTGTACGGGCGACGTCGACCGCGGCGCTCGCATCTGGTTTCTCTCCGGCCGCTACGCGGTGTCAGCCGGGCGCTACACCGAAGCGACCGCCTACTTCACCGATCTCGAGAAGCGCTACCCGCAGCACTCGCTGACGGACGACGCCCGCTTCTACGCTGCCATCGCCCAGCAAGAGCTCGGTATCGAGGCACGTTTCACTGAGCTGTTGATGACGCTGCCCGAGGACTACCCCGCTGGCGACATGGCCTCGGAGGGCCTGTTCCGGCTTGCGCTGCGTCGCATGGAACGCGGCGCGTGGAGCGACGCGGCGGGCTTGCTCGAGCGCGGGATGCGACACGTGGACGACAGCGACGCGAGCCGCGCCCTGGAGTCGTCCGGTCGTGAGCGCTATTTCCGAGCCCGCGCGCTCCTCGCGTTGGGCGACCGAGCGCAAGGCTTGTCGGAGCTCGAGGCCGTGATCGAAGAGCACCCGCTCTCCTATTACATGGTCCAGGCGTATTCCTGGCTAGAAGAGCTCGAGCCGGGGCGTGCGGGAGCGGTCGTCGCTCGAGCCGAGGAGCACGCCTCCCGCGAACCCTTTCGTATTGCGTCGCGGCCCGAGCTCGAGCGGCCGGGCTTCGCGCGCATGATGGAGCTCTTGCGCATCGGCGAGCTGGACGCGGCGGTGCGTGAGCTCGACGTCCTGGGTTTGCGCAGGGCCGGCACGGGCTCGGAGCTCTTGTGGGGCATTGCCATGCTCTACGAACGCGCGGGCTTCTCGAAGTTCTCCGCCGACCTGGCGAAACGTCAACTCAACGAGGTCGTTGGCCGCTGGCCCGTGGGCGGC
>DASQDA010000090.1:0-4819 GCA_035634435.1 Polyangiaceae bacterium | reverse complement strand
CTTGCCGTCGGGCACGAAGTATCCGGCGGCGAGCTTCGCGTCGATCTCGACCCGCGCGTCGGCGGGGATCCGGTCGTCCGGTAGCCGGACGCGCTCGCCGACCTCGATGCCGGCGCGCACGATCGCGTCGTACTTCATGTTCGACATCGAGACGAGGCGGTGGATCTTCTTCACGCCGAGCCAGTGCAGCACGTCGGGCATGAGCTCCTGGAACCGCATGTCTTGCACGCCGGCCACGCATTCGGTGCGCGCGAAGTACTGCTCCGCGCGATCGCCCCCGTCCTGACGCTTGCGAGCGTTGTAGACCAGGAACTTGGTGACCTCACCGAGCGCGCGACCCTCCTTGCGATTGTAGACGATGACACCGGAGCCGCCTTGCTGGGCGGTGCGTACACACTCTTCGATGCCGTGAGTCAGGTAAGGGCGACAGGTGCAGATATCGGAGCCGAATACGTCGGAGCCATTGCACTCGTCGTGCACACGCACCGCGAGCGGTTTGCTGGGGTCCGAGATGCTCTTGACATCGCCAAACATGTAGACGGTCGCCCCACCTATCGGCGGCAAGAACACGTCGAGGTCGCCGCGCGTCACGAGCTCGGGAAACATGCCCGCCGTGTGCTCGAACAAGGTGCGGCGCAGGTCCGCCTCGGAGCAGCCGAAGCGAGCTGCCACTCCGGGTAGGTACCAGACCGGCTCGAGCGCTGCCTTGACCACCACGATGGCGCCGCCGGTCTTCAGCACTCTGCCGTCCACTTGCAGCCTGCCCGCCGCTTCCGCGGCTGCCAGCTCGGGCATGCGGATGTGTGCACGCGTGATGGCAATCGTGGGTCGAATATCGAACCCCTGCGCGAAGTAGCTGCCGAAGAACTCGCTGACCCGGGCGCCGAACGGGTCGAGCGACACGATCTTGGTGGGTTCGTACCACTGGGGAAACGGCCCGATCTCGTGGGTCGGGGAGGTATTGGTGAGGTCGGGCTTGCGCAGCGGATCGAGGGCGCCCGCCGCGACGGCAACGGCTCGATAAACCGAGTACGATCCAGCGTGCGTGCCGACCACGTTCCGCTGCGAGCGGTTGGTCACCGTACCGATCAATGGGCCGCGGACCATGGGATCGGGCGCGCCCCAGACCACCGGCACGGGTTTGGGTCCGTGACCACCCGGGTGCGAGGTCAGGACGATGGCTTTGGGTCGCTTGTTGTTGGATTTTGAAACGGTCATGCAAGTCTAGCTCGGGTCACGGAAACCAAAGGGCAGCGCGACGAGCGAGCCTCGGTGAGCGCTGCGCGTTTCCGGCGATGGGCAACGCGGTCGTGTTCTCCGCCGCGTGCGCGGTCGCCCGGGACCGATGAGAAGCAGGCTCAAGCCGCTAGTTTTCCCGCTATTTGGCGCCTTGTAAAGCGCACGCGTCAATCCGCGGAGAAAACAACTCGCCTACATACGAACGCGACGGGTTACGCGAGCACGCCCGGACGCGTGTAAGCTAGGACGATGCGCCGCAACCCCCGTGCCGCACGTCGAGCTATGCCTTGGGCAGCCTCGTTACTGCTGGCAGTGCTGCCTGCTTGCTCGAGTGCCGAAGCCGAGAGCCCGGAGGACGAAGGCCCGCCGCCCTCGCTGTGCAGCATCGAGGCGCGCTGCGACCGCGCCATTCCCGAGTCCGAAAAGGTGGCTTGTCGCTTCCGTGTGCTCACTGGCGAGGGCAGCATCGTCTACGACGATCATGCTGGCATGGAGCTGCGCGGGCGGTCTTCGCTCGAGTTCCCGAAGAAGAACTACGCCATCGAGCTGCGTACGCCCGCCGGCGCCGAGCATCCCGAAAACCTGCTGTCGATGGGGCAGGACGCGGATTGGGTGCTCGACGGCTCGTGGGCGGATCGCTCGTTCATGCGCAATGATCTGATCTTCGCGCTCTTCAGAAGCGCTGGCTGGTACGCGCCACAGAGCCGTTATTGCACATTGAGTCTCGATGGTCAGCCCCGCGGCATCTATCGTCTGGCGGAGCGCATCAAGCGCGACGACGACCGGGTGGCGATGAGTGAGAACACGGGCGCCGCCAACAGCTTCATCATCAAGCAAGACTCGGACGGCGTGTTGCGCTTTCCACTGGGCGGCTCCGAGGATCGCTGGGAGCTCGTCTACCCGAAGCAGAGCATCGCGACCGCCGCCCAGCGCGCAGCCGTGCAAACCTGGCTCGACGGCCTTGGCGGGGCGCTCCGAAGCAGCTCGGCCAGCGCCAGCGCCTCCGTCTTCGCTCACCTCGATCGTGACGCGACAGTGGACTTCGTGCTGCACCAGGAGCTGGCCAAGAACATCGACGCCTACAACTTGAGCCTGCACCTGACGCGCGATGCCGGCGGCGCTGCCCGCTTGGTTCCCTGGGACCTCGATCTATCGATGGGTCAACCCACGCTCCGTAACCAGAGCAACGAGAGCGCCGAAGGTTGGGTCTACAATCGGACGGCGTTCATTTCAGGCCTTTCGCGCTTGCAGGAGCTGAAGAGCCGCCTCGCGCCACGCTGGCAGCAGCTGCGTGCCGGGCCGCTCGCCGATCGCGCGGTGAGCGAGCGGCTCGATCGCTTCGCGGCGACCCTCACGCCCGCCGCCGTCGAGGCAAACTTCGCGATCTGGCCGCTGCGGGACGTCGACTTCACGCAGATCTATGCTCCGTTTTCCCTTTACCGCGTCAGCTCGTATGCCGAGGAGACCACGCGACTTCGCAGCTGGCTGAGCCAGCGCCTCCAATGGATGGACGCGCACATCGCCGACTATCCCAACTGACGACGTGTGCGCTGCGTGGCGCGGGCGCTGGAGCGGGCGCTCAGGGCCGTAGCTCCTCCGCGGGCCGCGATCCCAGCGCCACCCGCCGGTGACCGAAGAACCCGCGCTCCTTGATGACCTTGGCAATCTCCGCGGGCACCATGCCTTCCCAGCTGGGGTCGCCCGCGCGGATCCGGCGCAGCACGTCGCGTGAGAACACGCGCAGACACTCGGGATCGTAGCCGGAGAGCGGCAGGATGCAGCCGCGCTCGACCAGGTAAGCGTAAAGCTTCATCAATCGCGCCGGCAGCTCCAGGTTGTCGACTGTCGTCAGGTGTCCCGTCTCGAGCGACAAGAGTGGGTAGACGTAGAGCTTCAGATCGCGCTCGAACAGGCGCCCGAACGACTCGAGCAAGCCGCCATCGAGGTCCGAGTAGTACTTCTCCTCGAAGAGCGTGAGCAAGCTGCCTGCCCCCATCGTGACGGCGATGGGTTGCTGAGTATACCGCCTCAAGTAGCTCGCGAGCCGATAGTACTCGAAGTATTCGGAGATGAGCACGGTCTTGCCGGCCGCGGCGAGCATGTCCACGCGAGCAAGAAAGTCGCGCAGATCGATCTCCCCACCTTCCATCAGGTTCCGCATCGTGATTTCCATCAGCTCCACCACGTTGTCCCCCTCGGGCCCCAACGAGCGAGCGAACGCTTCGCGCGCGCAGCGCAACATGTCCATGTTCACGTTGCACACGGGTCGGAAGCTGCCACGTTCGATCAACACGGGGCGCTTGCGCAGGACCTCGGAGGGTTGCAGCACCTCGCCTGACGAGCCGAACATGGCTGCGCCGCACAGGCCGAGCTGAACGAGCTTCAGGCTCATGACGCGGTTGTCGACGTGCCGAAACTCGATTCCTGAGAAGTCGATCATGTCCACCTCGACGCGCTCGATGCTGAGGTTGTCGAGCAATGACTCGATCAAACGCTCCGGCTCGTGATGCATGAAGAAGGCGCCGTACAGCAGATTCACGCCCATGATGCCGAGCGCTTCCTGCTGCAACGCGTTCTCGGTGTCGAGCATGCGTACGTGGATGATGATCTCGCTGTCACGATCGCGCGGATGCGCCTGGAACTTCACGCCCATCCAGCCATGGCATTCGTTCGTGCCATGGTAGTTGCGCGCCGACACCGTGTCCGCAAACGTGAAGAATGCGGTGGTGTCGCCCCGCGCGTCGCGCAGGCGCTCGAGGTTGAGCTGATGTTCGTGCTGGAGCATGCTCTCCAGCCGCGCACGGCAGACGTAGCGCTGAGTGTGGCCATAGATGGCGTCGCTCACGGCCATGTCATAGGCGGAGATGCTCTTCGCGATGGTGCCTGCGGCGCCGCCCACCCGGAAGAACCAGCGCACCACCTCCTGTCCTGCGCCAATTTCGGCAAAGGTGCCGTAGCGTCGGGCATCGAGATTGATAGCCAGCGCCTTGCGGTGGGTGTCCAGCTTCGTCGAATGGGGGGTGAGCAGAGCGTGAGGCGGCATGGTTTGGACAGGTGAGGGAACATCCCGCCAGCCGGGCAGCTCACCCAAAGCGAGGGTGACCCGAAGCGTGTTTCCGCGCGGTTACACCGCGACGCTGGCCGCGTCCCAGCGCTCCACGCGATTGCGGCCGCTGCTCTTTGCGCGGTAAAGGGCTTGATCCGCGCGCCGGACGAGCTCTTCGGGAGCTATCGGCTGGCCAGCTCCGTCAAAAGCAGCCACCCCGAAGCTCGCCGTCTTCGCAAAGGTGTGCTGGTCGTACGTATGCTCGAAGGCTGCGACCTGGGTGCAGAGTCGCTCGGCGACCTCCGCCGCGCCCTTCAGGTCGGTTTGCGTGAGCACGATGGCCATCTCTTCACCGCCATAGCGTGCTACCGAATCGGTGCTGCGCACACAGCTCGCCACCACGCGGCTGACGTTGCGCAGGACCTCGTCCCCCACGGGGTGACCATAGGTGTCGTTGACGTGCTTGAAATGGTCGATGTCGAGCAAGATCAGCGAGATGGGCGTCTTGTAGCGCAACGTCCGCTGCATCTCCGC
>DASQDA010000089.1:0-6084 GCA_035634435.1 Polyangiaceae bacterium | reverse complement strand
CCCCTTCAATTTCCCCGCAATGATCCCCCTGTGGACCGCCCCAATCGCCATCGCTTGTGGCAACACCTTCGTGATGAAGCCGTCGGAGCGTGTGCCTTCCACGGCGATCCGCATGGCTGAGCTCTGGCACGAGGCCGGGCTGCCGGAGGGCGTCTACAACCTGGTCAACGGCGACAAGGAGGTGGTCGATGCCTTCATCGAGCACCCGGACATCGCTGCCATCAGCCTGGTCGGCTCGACTCCCACCGCGTCGAACGTCTACCAGCGTGCGACCGCCGACGGCAAGCGCGTGCAGGCGCTCGGTGGCGCGAAGAATCACATGATCGTGATGCCCGACGCAGACCTCGGACACGTGACCGACGCGCTGATGGGCGCCGCCTACGGCTCGGCCGGTGAGCGCTGCATGGCAATCTCCGTAGCGGTGACGGTCGGGCCCGAGACCGGTGATCGTCTCGTGGAAGCATTGATTCCGCGCGTTCGTGCGCTCAAGGTGGGCGCTGGAACCGAGCCCGCCATGGACATGGGACCGCTCATCACCAAGGCACATCTGGAGCGCGTCTCCGAGTACGTCCGCCTGGGTGAGCAAGAGGGCGCCAAGCTACTGGTCGACGGGCGCGGCCTGCGGGTGCCCGGCGCCGAAAAGGGCTTTTTTATGGGCGGGTGCCTGTTCGACCATGTCACCCCTGAGATGCAGATTTACCAGGACGAGATTTTCGGCCCGGTGCTCTGTGTGGTGCGTTGCCCGGACTTGCGTTCCGCAATTCAGCTGGTAAACGCGCACCGGTTCGGCAATGGTGGCTCCATCTTCACGGCAAGCGGCGAGGCCGCTGAGGAATTTTTCAAGACGGTCGAGGTAGGCATGGTGGGCATCAACGTTCCCATTCCCGTTCCGATGGCGTTTCACAGCTTCGGCGGCTGGAAGGGCTCCTTGTTCGGCGATCACTTCATGCACGGGCAAGAGGGCGTGCGTTTCTTCACGCGTTTGAAGACGGTGACCGCTCGCTGGCCGCGAGGTGCGAGCGTTGGCGCCAGCTTCATCATGCCGACGATGAAGTGACCCGGGTATGAATCAATCGGTAGCCGTTCCCAAGACGTTCGACTCGCTGCACAAGGCCATCGTTGGTCAGTATCCGCAGCTCAGCAAGCGTCTCCAGCAGATAGCGAGCTACGCGCTGGACAACCCCAGCGAGCTCGCGCTGGAGACCATCGCAACTGTCGCGCAACGGGCTCGGGTGCAGCCCTCGAGCCTCATCCGCTTCGCGAAGGCGTTCGGCTACAGCGGCTACAGCGACATGCAACGTGTGTTCCGGTTGCGCTTGACCGGCAGCCTGCCTGACTACGAGGAGCGCCTGCGCAACCTCGAGGGAGCGCATTCGAGCACCATCAAGGACAGCAGCGCGTTGCTGGCGCGCTTCGTTCAAGCTGACATCGCCGGCTTGCAGTCGCTCGCCGAGCAACGACGCATGGGCGAGCTGCTCGACAAGAGCATCAAGCTGCTCGCGAACGCCGAGTGCGTGTACCTCGTGGCGCACCGGCGCTCCTTCCCCATCACCTTCTATCTGTCGTACGCGCTCAGCCAGCTCAACGTGCGCAACGTGCTGGTCGACGGTGTCGGCGGCCTGTTCTTCCACCAGGTACGCCACGCTACGAAGCGCGACGTGGTGTTCGCCGTCAGTACGAAATCTTACTCGCCGGATGTGGTGGAGGCGGTCCGGGAGTCGGCCGAGCGTGGCGTGCGGGTGATCGCCTTGACCGATAGCCCGCTGAGCCCACTCGTGCAGCACGCGGCCATTAGCCTGGAAGTGCAGCAGGCTTCCGTGCAAATGTTCCGTTCGCTTGCCGTGCCGATGACCCTGGCCATCACCCTCATCGTCGGCCTGGGAAGAGCGCTCGATAAGCGAAAGACACCGGGTATTCGCCGCGATATCTGATCCTGCGGGGTTGCTGCTTGGCATCACCGCCGGCACGCCCCTCAGCCGGCGGCGCCAGGAGCCGCCGTAGCGGCGCGCCCGAAGAGGCGCGTTTGCTGTGGAAGCGTGCGATCACGGCCACGCTGTGCTCTCAGGCGTCCGGATTCGGAAGCCGGCGGTCGCGCACGAACGAGAGCAGGTCGTTGTACGAGCCCACGAAGGCCCTCAGGGTGCGAGCCGTTGCGCCGTAGCTGTCAAACTCGCTGATCTTCAGGCCGCGGGGATCGTAGGCGCGCCGGAAGTCTTCGAACTGCTCCGTCAGCTCAGCCAGAGCTTGCTGGGGCACCGGATTGCTCATACGCGGTTTCACCTCCACCGAGGAGGCATTGAAGCGCCGCTGCCACGCGGTGGGAATGGTCAAGATCAGGTCGCCACCGATGAACTCGGACCAATGCAGGTGGTTGCGGTACGCGGCGGCCAACAGCCGGGTGCGATAGCCCGCCTTTTGAAACAGCTCGTAAGCGCGCTTCATACAGGCGACGCCCGCCCAGTCCAGCGTGCCCGGCGTCGGAACGAGGCCCTGCTTCTCGGCGCACACCTTGAGCCAATCGTCGAGGCGGCCGACCATTATGGTGCAAACGGGTACGGCTCGCTCGACCGACTCACCCGCCGCGACGCGGCGCTTCAGTCCGCGCTCCACCGCCTCGGCGACGGCAACGGCCTGTGGGACCGTGAACGAGACGGTCGCGTTGATGTTCACACCCTGTGCCGTCACCTCCTCGATCGCCGCGATGCCGGCTTCGGTGGCGGGCAGCTTCACCTGAATGTTCGGTGCGAGCTTGCTGAACCGAATGGCCTGCTGCACGAGGCGATCGGCGCTGCGGTAATATTCTGGGTTGGTCTGCAGCGACAGCCAGCCCTTCTTACCGTCGGTGCGCTCGAAAACGGGCCGCAGCAACTCGGCTGCCTTCACGGCCATCTCCTCGATCAGCTGCCAGGTGATCTCCGCGTCGGTCCAGCTGGAGCGCTCCGAGAAGAGCTGATGGATACGGTCCTTCCAATCGCCATACTCTTGCTGCATGACCCCGAACACGATCGTCGGGTTGCTGGTCGCACCGACGGCGCCGTGCTCGATGGAGTAGCGCAGGTCGCTGATGGAGCACGAGTCGTTCCACAGGTCCGTGGGGGTGCTGCCAACCATCTTTTGCAGCGGGCTCAGCGTAGGGCTCGACATGCCGCTATTGGAACATACATTCTGAAAAAAGCAAGCGTGGAACGGGCGTTCCGCTCAGCCGAGCGCCGCGGATCAGCCGCCGTATTGCTCATCCGCGAGCCCCGCCACCTGCAAAGCCACGCTGAAGACATCCCCCGCGAGGGGCTGGTTCGGCAGATCGGCCTCGACGGCGTGCCACGCGGTCGTGACGATCAGCCGGTTCAAAGCCGGTCCGCCAAACGTGCCACGAGTCACGTTCGTGACCGGGAGGTCTACCTGCTCGACGCTCTCGCCCGTCACCGGATGATGTCGCGTGAGGCACTTGCCCTTCCAGTGCCCCACCCAGACGTGACCGGAGCTGTCGACGGTCAGCCCATCGGGAAAGCCCAGCGCAGCCGGCACGCGGGTGAACACACGTTTGTTGCGTACTTCGCCGCTCCTGCGCTCGAGCTCGTAGGCGAACACCTCGCCCTGGAGCATGTTGCTGACGTACAGCGTGTCGCCCTGGGGGCTGAACGCAATACCGTTGGCCACGGAGAAGCCGCTGTCCACCAGATGGACGCTGTGATCGGCATCCACTCGATAGAGACACCCGTCGGGTGCGGGCAGATTGGTCGGGTTCAGACTGCCGGTCCACAAGCGGCCGTCGCGGTCCACCACCGCATCGTTCAAGCGCACGTTCGCCAGCTGCGCGCAGGGGTCGACCAAAAACTGCTTGTGCTCGAACCTTGCGTCGTAAGTGTATAGCCCGGTGGTGCTCGCCGCGACGAATCCGCCCGCCGAGCGCCGCACCAGCGCCGTGATAGCGATATCGAGCTGAAAGATGTGGTGCGCTCGCGTGGCCCAGTCCAGGCGGTGAACCCTTCCCTGCTTGATGTCCGCCCAATAAAGCGCGTTTTGCTCAGCCAACCAGACGGGACTCTCGCCCAATCGACACTGCGCGCCGAACTCGTGTTGCCAACTCAAACTAGTGATCACGCCGAACCTCTTGTGCGCGCAATACCACACCTGCAACCAAAGCAGCCGACGCTCAAATGACAAAAGAACACCGGCGGATGTACCTGACCCGACATGTCGCGGGGAGGCGCACGTGAAGTCTTGCATTAGGGTCTGAGTCGTGGACAGCCCGCGGAGGGGCGCGCATATTGGCGCTCTCCGAGGAGGCTTTGATGAGAACAAGGTGGATTGTTGCGGGCATGCTGTCTTTCGCGTCGCTGGTCGCTGCCTGTGCGAAGCAGGAAGAGTCGAGCGAGAGCTCACCCGAGGCGCCAGGCGCGGCTGCTGACAGCACGGCGAAGGCCGAGGTGCAGGCCGCGGGCTCCGCCACCGCCAACGCGTCGGTGGCGTTGCCACGCATTGGCGGCGACGTGGTTCTGGTCGGCGATACGAGCGTGGAGCTGCTCGTGCATCGCGCCGGATTGGTGCAGGCAGTCGTCACCGGACCCAAGGGCGTGGTAACCGATGGTGTGAAGCTCGCCGCCACGCTTTCAGCGCGCGGTGGTGCTCGCGAAACGGTTTCGTTGGCGTTCTCGCCGGCGCGCGGCCATCTCGAGGGTAACGCCAAAGCGGGCGTCGAGCTCGGCACCGGACCCGTGGAGCTCGCGCTCGAGCTCGGCGAAAGAAAGCTCGAGGGTCGCATGGACGTCGCCGTCGCGCTCGAGCCGCCAGCTCTGGGCGGGCACCTCGTGGTCGCCGGTCCCTACAGCGCCGAGGTCTTGCTGCGCCCCGAGGGGTCGCTCTACGCGCTCGTTCGTGATCGCAACGGGGTAGCGCTGAGCTCCGGTGTCGACCTCGAAGCATCCGTCCATACCAAAGCCGGCGCGACCGAGCGCATCGCTCTCGCCTATGACGCGCCACGCGCTGCGTTCGCTGGCAGCGCCAAGGCAGGCGTCGCGCTGGCCCCCGGACCCTTCGCTCTGACCATCAAGGTCGGCGGCAAGGCATTCGTTGGCGGTCTGGATCGCATGGCCTTCAACGTCGCCGCCACGCATGGCGGTCAGGTAATCGCCGTCGGCGACTACTCGGTGGAGCTCGTGACCAAGGGCAAGCAGGTGCTCGCCTTCGTGTTCGACGCCAATGGCCAAGCCGTGTCTGCTGCCGACCTCGATTTGAAGCTCAACCTGGGGGCGCGGGCCGCCGCCCCTCTGCAACTCAAATGGGACGTTCCCAGCGCCAGTTACCAGGCAACTCTGGGCGCCGGGGTAGACCTCTCGGCAGCGCCGCTGTTCGTGAGCCTCAGCGCAGCCGGCAAGAGCTTCGTTGGCGCCGTGGCGTCGCTTCGCGGTGCCGCCGCATTGTCGGCCAAGCTCGTGGCTGATGCCGACCTCTCGGGCGCCGCCTCCGTTGACGGCAAGCTGAAGGCACCAACCGTGGGCGCCAAGGTCAATCTCAGCGCACCCAAGGCCGCCGCTGGCGCCACGGCGCTCGGCAAGGCGGGCGCAACCGCTGGCGCGAAAGCCGGCGCCAACGTTCAAATCACGCCTCCCAAAGTGAGTATCTCCGCGCCTAAGGTTGGCGTCAGCGTCAACAAGAGCGCCACCACCGACGCCAAGACAGGCGCATCCGCCAAGGGCGGGTTCAGCTTCGGCACGAAGTAGCCGGATTTTAGCCTTCGCATTGGCGCGGGGGGGAGGGACCGCGGGGACGAGCGCGCTGCTCCGCGCAAGCGCGGCGCTAGCGCAGCCTCAGCGCGCCCTGAGCGCGCAGCACCGCGCCGGCCCCGCAGTGGCTCGAAGAACAAGGGCCGTCAGTTATCGTTCGCTGTACAGACGGTCTTCCCCATCGCATGCGCGCAGTGTTCTTCGGGCAATGTCATTGTCGCGGCGACCGCGTGATTCAGACGGCACTGCACCGAGTTCCCCTGATACCGCTCCTCATCGGGAACGTTCGCTAGGTCGGGTACGCTGCTGCAAGCAGTGACACACTCGTCGTAATGCGAGTAGTGGTCAAAGGGACTCGACT
>DASQDA010000088.1:0-1507 GCA_035634435.1 Polyangiaceae bacterium | reverse complement strand
TATCGGCTGACACCACGCATTGGGCTGGAGGTGTTCTTTGGCTATGCGCGCCTCTGGCAGGACCTGCGGCGCCGGCTTCGCGTCACGGATTCGGGCGATGACGGCTTCGTGAGCGACGCGCTGCTCGACCAGACACGCGTCTCCACGCCGTTCGCGGGTTTCGGCGTCAGCCGTCATTTCCTCGACCAAACGCCGCTGGTGCTGCGCCTCTCGACGGGGCTCGGTCGCTCGCGGATACAGAGCGCCGTGAGCGGCATTTTCCTGCGTGAGGCCGGCGGCTCCGACGCATTCCCCGTCAGCCTTCTCGAACATGCGCAGAGCTCGTGGGTGCCGTTTTTGGCACCGGAAGTGCGGTTCGGGTACCGCCTCAACCGCGGCTGGACCTTCGACTTGGGGCTGGGAGCGTGGCTGTTTCTGGCGCCGTCGTACCCGCGACGCTCCATGTCGGCGGTTCCGGAGGATCGCGAGGCGCGCTGGGTGCCGCTCGTACGGCCCGGATCCGTTGCGGGTCCCGTGAGATTACCGACAGAAACCGCGCTCGGCGCACACGCGTTGTTTGCTCTCACACTCGGGGCGCGACTGGACCTTTGACAGCGAGATCAGCGCGCCTATTTCTCGGTATTTCAAAGGGAGCTCGAGACCTTTCCGGGCTTGCCGACCGTGCCATACTGCCGAAACACGTGAGCAGGATGGAGCACGACGGCGCTGCGCTACGCACGGGAGGCTCCTCCGCGCGCGGCATGTGGCTCGTGGCCATTCTGTGCGTGGCGCAGGCATGTGGCACCGCGCTGGACTCGCCGAGTCGAAAGGTCGACGAAACTCCGGAACGCGGCGCGCAAGCGCTGCATCAACCGGGCTGGCATGCGTATCCGTCGACGGCACGTGACCGCCATGCTGCCGTAGCGCTGCCGCAAGGTCGCGCGCTGGTGTGCGGCGGCATGGACAGCCGCAGCATTCCGGTCGTGTACCCGCGGAGCTGTGAACTACTGAGCGTGGACGAGTCTCTGGGCCTCGTGACTCAGCCGTTCGCGCCCTTGCCGGAAGATCGGACTCAAGCAACGCTGTCGCTCCTCAGCGACGGGCGCGTGCTCATCGCCGGCGGACGAGACGCGGGAGGGAGCGGATTGCAGAGCGCGCATGTCGGCACGTTCGCGAGTGGCTGGGGTGCGCCCGAGCTGCTCGTGGCCGGGCGGGGCTTGCACACGGCGTCCGTACTGGAGGACCTCGTCGTGTTGATTGGCGGCCAAACCGGGAGTTCGATCGTTTCACCCGTCGAGGTGCGTTCCAGCGAGGGATCCTGGAGCGCCGCGCTGGAACAGCCGCGAAGCGGGCACACGGCGACGGTTCTCCGCTCCGGTACGGAGCTGCTCGTGGTAGGTGGCTACGCGAACGGCGATTACCTGCGCAGCGCGGCGCTATTCTCCGCGGACGCGGGCTGGCGAGAGGTCGCGCCCATGCCGGTCGAGCGCTTCCATCACACGGCGACACTGCTGGAGGACGGCGCAGT
>DASQDA010000087.1:0-4777 GCA_035634435.1 Polyangiaceae bacterium | reverse complement strand
GGGGAACCCCTTTTCCTTGAATGGCAACCCGGTGATGATGGGCACCGCTTTAGTAGCCACACTCGTGTTCGACAACACCCGGGCCGACGCGTGGCGCGCAGCGTTCGCGGGAAGGCTCACGCTTCAGCTGGGAATGGACGTGCAGACGTCTCCGGAAACCTTGCTCATCACCTTGGACCCTACGGACAGCGTGCCTCTTGCACTCCCGAGCAGCGGCGCGCAGAGTTAAAACACAACTGGTGCCTGCCTCAATCAGCGATGGACCTCGCGCGGCCCCGCCGAGGGCGAACACGCACGCGCACAGCATGAAGACAGCCCTGAGTCGCCCGGGGTCCGAGAGGTAGGTGGTTAGGGCGACTGAAGGGGCGGCGCAACACGCAGTCGTGAGGCACGATCGAGATCGGAGTTGCGCGGGCAAGAACACCCGACGAAGCAGGAGCTAAGCCTCGCTGTCGCTGCCGTTTGCATCGACGCCGTGTCACGTCGCGCTGTTGCGTCGCTCTGCCCGGGGTGACGGTCCGATACAGCGAAAATTGGTTGCATGTGCAACAAGTTTGTCGACAGGTGGAGCCCTGCTCTCCTGGGTCCACCGCGCCGACTACGAGTCCAAGACGAGCCGCGTTTTCGCCGCTCCGAACGTCATCGAGGGTGCTGCGATGCCAACGGAACCGCGCTTTCTCCGCGTTTCCACTCATCAGGTCGCGCTTCTTTGCGCCGTGTGCCCAAACGGCTCAAGCTCGGCCCCGTGTCGCGACTTCATGGCGCCTTGCTTGCAGCGGTGGCGCTGCATTGCGCGCTGTATGCGGTCGGAGCGTTTTACGAATCTCAGCGGCCGGCGCCCCGAGCCGCGACCCGCCAGCTCGAGGTCGAGGTCGATTGGGTCGCGCCACCTCCGGCGGTCGAGCCGCTTGCGCCCGAGCCCGAGCCGGAGCCGGAGCCACCGCAGGCGAATCCGACGACTGCGCCGCCAGCCAGGGTTGCAGCCGCGAACGCACCCTCCGTCTCGAGCCCAGCAACCGACGAGGGTAGTGGCGTGGAGCTCGAGTCGCTTCCGCCCTCATCGGGCGTGGCTACGGCGCCATCGAGCCCGAGCCCGGCGCCCGGCCCCAAACGGCGCATCGATCTCGGACTCGACGGCAAGATGTTCGCGGTGGAAGCGGGGACGTCGTTGCAGTTACCGGGCCGCGTCGACCCTTCGCGTCAACTGAACCGAAGCCTTGCCAACGGCGCGGCCGCCAGCGACGTGGGCCGCGGCTTGGCTCGAGGGGGCGTGCTGGTCAGCTCATTGCGCAGCGTTGCACGCCTCGAGGGTCCCGAGACGGGCAGCGCGGTCATTCAGATTCAGGTGGACGCTTCGGGTGTTCCCGTCGGTGTGCGGCTGCTGCAGGGCGGTAGTGCGGAATGGGACCGCGTGCTCCGACGCTTGCGCGCGCAGCTCACCCAGCAACGCCTGCGCGTGCCGCAGGGTGCTGCCGGTCTGATGGTGACGCTCGCGGTGCACTCCAAGGTGCAGCGCCCAAGCGGCGCGTCCGCGAATGGCCCCGCCGCGGACGTCGAGCTGAGCCCACTGGAGACGACGGGCACGTTCGATCTGTCGGATCTGTCGGGTAGCGTGCAGCGCATCGTCGCGGCCCGCATTCTTTCCGAAGAAGTGCTTTAGTGACTGGCAGACTCGCGGCCCCGCCCACCTAGCTTCAGGCTCCAAGAGTTCATGCCGTTGCGCCGGGCGGTTCCGCGCGCGTTGCTGCCTCGACGCGCAACAACTAGCGTTGGCCGATGAGCACACAGCTCGAGCTCTATACGTTCACCATCTCGCATTTCTCCGAGAAGGCGCGTTGGGCCCTGGAGCTCGAAGGCATTCCCTACGAAGAAAAGCGTCTGTTGCCCGGCCTGCACCCGCTCACCACGCGCCGCTGGGCGCCGCTCAATAGCGTCCCGCTGCTTCGACACGGCAAGCTGATCGTCCAGGGCTCCGGCCGCATTCTACGTGCGCTGCCGCATCACTTTGGCGCGCGGCGCTTGGTGCCCGAACCCTCGTGCGCCGAAGCTTGCGATGAGATCGAGACGCTCGCGGACCGGAGCTTCGGTCGCGGGCTACAGCAGATTGCGTATGGCGAGCTCCTGCAGCACCGTGCGGAGATGATCCAGCTTTGGTCGCTGCAAGGGCCGAAGTGGGCCAAAGCCTTCTACTTCTTCACATATCCGTTCGTCGCAGCAATCGTCAAGCGGATGTATCGACCCGTGCCGAGCGAAGTGGAGCGTGCCAAAGCCGCCTTTCGACTGGCCTTGGACCGCACTGACGAGCTGCTCGGTCGCTCGCCGTATCTGCTGGGAAGCTCCCTGACGCGCGCCGACATCACGGTCGCCGCGTTGCTCGCGCCATTCTTGCGGCCGCCCGAGCATCCCGTGGCTTTCCCGGAGCTGCCGCCCGGCATGCAGGCCTTCAGCGACGAGTTCGCCGACGGAGCCACTGCCCGTCACGTACGGCGGCTCTACCGGGAGTACCGCCGCACAGGGGTCTTTCCATCGCACGATCGCTCAATCCACCCCTGACGGCCGTGACGACGCCTCGCACGCTACTCCATGAGGAGGGCGTCGGAGGCCACCACGGCGAGCAGCATGTCCGTGAGCTTCGGTTCCGACGGCACCGTCTGGCTTGACACATCGACCAGATACTCGACGATGTTGGCGCTGGGCGCGGCGAGCACACCTTCGATCGTGCGTTGCAACAAGCAGCGCATTGCCTCGGGTGGCTGCGCCAGGATGGCGCCGAGCTCGCGCGGACCGCTGAAGGGAACGTCCCTGAAGGAGCCGCTCGTATCGATGGGGAATCCGCCGATGGTCGTGCGATACCGGCCTTCCGCGTCGAAGTGCTGGAGAGCAAACGTGAGCGGATTGATCACCTGGTGGCAGGCCCTACAGGCGGCGTGCGCCGTGACGAGCTCGAGCGCCTCACGGGGACTGCGAGCTGGATCCGGCTCCGGCTGCAGCACCTCGGACGGCTCAGCGGGGATGGGCTGGCAGGCCAGACGCTCGGACACGAGCGCGCCGCGTGCCGCAGGTGTGCTGGCCAGGGTCAACAACCAGCCTTGCGTGAGGATACCGGAGCGCTCCTGTGCGCCAAACTCGGAGATTGCCCATTGCTCGCCTGAGCCTGCCCACGCCGCGCCGTAGTGGCTGGCGAGGCGCTCGTTCAACAGGCCGTAGGGAGCGGTGAATAGCGTCTGGATGCGACCGTCAGCGTCGAAGACGACATGCTCGACCCAGCGCGCCCGCACTTCCTCGTAGAGCTCCGGAGGGATAGAAGACCCGCCTTGGCCGGCTTCAGCTCCGGCGCCGCCACTCGCGTCGACACCCACGGTCGGCTCGCCCAGCTCGCCGAACCACAGCGCGGCCCACGAGCGGCTCGCAGCGCGTGCGCGGGCATCGCCCAGCATTCGTGTGGCCAGGGCCGTGCGCTCGTGCGCTGAAAAAAGCGCGTTTCCGGCCAGTGCTACCGCGGCGACCGCCTCGCTATCAGTCGTCCCCCACAGCAGCTGGCTCAGCTTTCGCGCTATGTCCTCGGTGGAGAGCTGCGGCGCGCGTGGCAAGCATACGGCGGGCGGGACCTTGGGCGGCGGCTTGTTATGCACCAAGACCCCTTCTGCAAAGTAGTTCTGCACCCCTGCTACGCTGATGTTGTAAACGGTCTCGCGCGCACGGCTGGCGGGCAGCCGATACCCTTGTGTGCTCACGCGCTCGACCGCCAGAGGTCGTGTCAGGGGCCCCTCACCCGCTGACTGCAAGGCGAGGAGCGTCGAGCTGTCCGCAATCCTCTCCGCTGGTGCGAAGTCTCCTTGTGACTCGGAGTAGATCGGGTGTTCCGGTGTACTGAGCAGCACGCCGCCACTCGCAAGCGTGAGCTCACCGACCTGGGCGTCTGGATGCAGCATGGTGGCGGTGACGCTGCTGATCACCACGGCGCCGGCTTGGAGATCGTAGCCGTAGACGTGGTCGCCCACTCTCAGCTGGTCAATCGGCGTGGGGCCATCAGGCGTAGCGATGCGCGTGCCCGCCGCGAAACAGTGGAAGACATTGCCACCGCTCGCACCATTGCCGCCACCGCCCTGCGTTCTACCCGCGCTACCGCCGGCCGCAGTGCCAGCCGCTCCACCGCCAGCGCGCGCCGTGAAGCCGCCCGGGGCTTCATGGGCTCCCGGTCGTAACGGATCGGAGCTTGTAGCGCGCCCACCACAGCTGACCCATAGGAGCAGCAGCGACAGCAGCCCCAGCAGGCTTGCGCCCGAGCCTCGCCACGCTGCCGCCCACGCTCGCGCCCGTGTCCCCACCATGAGGAGAGGCTAGCAGCTTCAGCGACTCGGCGTTGACGCTTGGCGAGCTCGCTCGCGGGTGGAAACTGCGCGCACACCTGGAAACTGAGCTAGCGATCGAGCGATTCGTAGACGCGCAGCGCCGGGAGCTCGAGGGCAGTCAAAAATCCGCCGTTGCCGCCGCCCGTGTCGAGCGCGACAACGTTTTCTCCCGCCCACAGGTCCTTGGGGTCGTCGGGTGTGTGGGACGAGAGCTCCTGGGGCAAGAACTCGGTGAGTGTGTGCCCGACCACCACGCGTTTGCCGCGGTAGCTCCGGAAGAAGCGCTCGGTGCTCAACCAGAGCAGGACCAGCGGGTCAGCCAACTTGGACGGATGCAGAAAGCCAGCGTCATCAACGGCGCCCGCCGCGGCCAGGCGTGCTTGATAGTAGATCGCGTGCTCGTCCTCGTACATGTAGGGGAGCTG
>DASQDA010000086.1:0-2628 GCA_035634435.1 Polyangiaceae bacterium | reverse complement strand
TCGCAACGGGTCTGCTCATCGTGGCGGTGGTTGGCGCTATTGCCGTGGCCCGCTCGCACAACGTGAAGAAGCCGGTCAAGGTCAGCGATAGCGAGACGCGCCGCCTTTTTCACGGGCCGCTGCATCCGCGTGACACCGGCAGGCCCATCGTCAAAGAGGGCCTGCTGTGAACCTCCTCGGCAACGTGGTGGAGCACTACGTGCTGCTGTCCGGCGTGCTGTTCACGCTTGGAGCCATCGGCTTCGTGGTGCGCCGGAACATGCTCGTGCAGCTCATGTGCATCGAGCTCATGCTCAACGCAGTCAATCTCGCTCTGGTCGCCTACAATCGCCAGCATATGGGCGACATGAACGGCCAGATGTTCGCTTTCTTCATCATCGCGGTGGCCGCGGCGGAAGCTTCCGTCGGTTTGGCCATCGTTCTCGCGTTTTACCGGCTCAAGTCCACCGTATTCAGTGACGAAGCGGACCGACTCCGGCACTGAGGCGTCCGATGCAAGCGCTCGAAGCACTCTTCCCTAAGAACGACTTTACGCTGCTTGCCTTCATCGTGCTGCTGCCGCTGGTCGGCGCAGCGGTGAATGGCGTGTTTGGCAAACGACTCGGCCGCGAGGCGGTCACGCTGATGGGTCTCGGCGTGATCTTCATCTCGTTCGTGCTGAGCGTGGTGACCTTCCTGCTGCTGGGGAACGCTCAGGAAGGCGAGCAGGCCGCTCGCTTCGTCTGGCGCGGCTGGGAGTGGATGCGGCTGTCGCTGCCTCGCGGCGGCTCGACGAGCATCGCCGTCGACCTGTCGATCGATGCCCTGAGCGCCACCATGGCGCTGGTCATCACCGGCATCGGCTTTCTGATCCACCTCTACTCCGCCAAGTACATGGAGGAGGATGCAGGTTTTTACCGATTCTTCGCCTATCTGAACCTGTTCATCTTCTCGATGCTGGTGCTCATTCTGGGCGACAGCCTGCCGGTGCTGTTCGTCGGTTGGGAAGGCGTCGGCCTCTGCAGCTACCTGCTCATCGGCTTCTGGTTCGAAGACGGCAGGAACGCCGCCGCCGGCAAGAAGGCGTTTATCACGAACCGCATCGGCGACTTCGGGCTGCTCGTCGCGATGGGCCTGTTGATCTACTACACCGGCGCGCTCGACTGGGCCGGCATCGAGAGCTCAGCGGATCGCCTGCTCACGCCGGTGCAGGTGTGGCCGCTGGGTCACCACGTCCCGCTTTACGACGAGCTCGGCGACGTGGGCGACGTCCTGAATACGAAGCTGCACGTCAGCGCTGCAACGCTGGTCGGCCTCGCTCTCTTCCTCGGCTGCGCCGGCAAGAGCGCGCAGATTCCGCTGTACGTCTGGTTACCCGACGCGATGGCGGGTCCAACGCCGGTCAGCGCACTGATCCACGCGGCCACCATGGTTACCGCTGGCGTGTACCTGGTCTGCCGGCTCTCGTTCGTGTTCGTGCTCAGCCCCGCGGCCATGTTCACCGTGGCCCTGGTGGGAGCCTGTACGGCGCTGCTCGCCGCCACCATCGCCTTCGCTCAGAACGACATCAAGAAGGTGCTGGCGTACTCCACGGTCAGTCAGCTCGGTTACATGTTCCTCGGCGTCGGCGTGGGCGCCTTCACGGCGGGTTTCTTCCACGTCGTCACGCACGCCTTCTTCAAAGCTTGTTTGTTCCTCGGGGCCGGCTCGGTGATTCACGCGATGCACGCGCGTATTCACAGCGTCGAGAGCTCTCAGGACATGCGCAACATGGGCGGTCTGCGCCGTTACATGCCCATCACCTTCGTGACGTTCCTGGCGTCATGGGCGGCTATCGTCGGCTTTCCCGGCACTAGCGGCTTCTTCTCCAAGGACGAGATCTTGCTGCGGGCCTACACGTCCTCGATCGCTTCGCCCGTGCCGAGCGGCGTGCTCGCCGGCACCGGCGGGGAGATGCAGCTCTTCCAGTGGCCAACCTGGGGTGGCCCCGTCCTCTACGCCATCGGCTACCTGACGGCGTTGTGCACCGCCTTCTACATGACGCGCCTGCTCATCGGCATCTTCTTCGGGGAGTTCCGCGGCTGGACGATCGTCAAGCACTGGAGCGCTGGGCATGATCACGACGATCATCACCACGGGCATGCACACGGGCCCGCTCCGGTTGGGTCGGCGATCGAGGGACCGCGCCCGCACGAATCGCCGTGGCAGATGTGGCTGCCCCTGGCCATCCTCGGCGCCCTTGCGCTCGTTGCCGGCTTTCTGAACGCGCACCTCTTCCACCTGCACCCGTTCGACAACTGGCTCGCCCCCGTGTTTGCCAATGCGAGCACGCACGTCGCTCTGGCCGAGAACCACGAAGCAGTGACGATGCCGTTGCTCGCCTTGGCCGTCGCCGCGTTTGCGGTGGGTGTTGGCCTGGCGTACTGGGTTTACTCGGTGCAGCGCGGCCGACCCGCGGCTCGTTTCGTCGAAGCCGCTCCCGGGTTGCACCGCTTCGTCTCCGACAAGTGGCGCGTCGATGAGCTTTACGACGAGCTCGTCATCGGCTCGGTAGACTCACTGGCTGAGCTCTCCGTCAGTGCGGACAAGTGGGTCATCGACGGCATCCTGGCGCGCTTCACCAGCTTCCTGGTGGCGGGCAGTGGGACG
>DASQDA010000085.1:0-2389 GCA_035634435.1 Polyangiaceae bacterium | reverse complement strand
AGGAACTCGACGCGTTCGGCGCCGCGATTCACGCAAGCCTGCAACGCGACCACCGAGCGTTTGAACGCGCTGTCGACTTCTTCTTCGTTGAGCCCACCGATCTCGCTCGAGGCCTGGATTCCGCGCAAGTGGTCGACCTCCTGCGTCGGCGCTTCGTCCTGAGTCTTGGGCCGAGGCTCGCTGCCGCCGCAGCCGAGGTTCGTGGCGCAGAGGACAGCAAGGCTCAGGTTACGAGCCGAAAAACATAGAAGAGTAGGGCGCGACGGCATGGACTCGAGGCGTAATACGGCGCGCCGCATGGCTCAACTCCAGGCTGCCGCGACCGCCTCCAGCCGTTATCCTGCCGCCTCTCACTCCAGCAACAGCAGGCCCGGTAGCTCCGGCAACCTGGACCGTAGCGCGGGCTTCGGGCGCACCGCCACGCCGACCTGTGCAGCCTGCAACAGCTCGATATCGAAAACGTTGTCCCCGAACGCTGCCAGCAGCCCGCGCCCGCCGACGCGGTTGCGCAACGCCAGCGGCTTGATCTCGGCGTAGGGCACCGGGCCCGCCAGGCGGGGGAGGATGCGGGTGCCGTCCACCTCTGGCCGGCTCGCGATCACCTGCTCTGGAGGAATGTTCCAGCGGGCCGCGGCGTGCTCGACCACCGGTTGCGGGGAGGCCGAAACCACCAGCACCGGAACGCTCCGGCTCCGGGCAAACTCCAGCACGGGCGCGAGCTGTTGGTTGAGTCTTGCGTCGAAGGCTTGCCCGAGCGCAGCGCGCGTGTGTTCCGCCAGCGCCTCGAGCGTCAGCCCCGCATAACACCACGTCATCATGGCGCAAACCTCGCGCTCCGGATAGCGGCCGGCGCGGTAAGCCTCGAAGAGCCGCAGCGAAAGCTCCGTGGCGCTACCCGAGCTCTCGATGGCGTGAAGGCGCGCCTGTTCCTGCAGCGCGGCACGTGCGTCATCGCTGAGGACTCCGTGCGAGACGGCGTAGTGGAACACGTCTTCACCCACGTCCCCGGACCACAACGTGCCGTCGCCATCACAAGCAATGACCCCGTCAGGATAGCTCTCCAACAAGCGATCGAGCGCCTGCAGAAGCTTCAGCGTCACGCTCGTGCGTTGCCCGTCGTCCATGCCGTCCACCAAGCTTCGGCGAAGGCGAGGTCCTGGAGCGTATCGATCTCCATGTAACCGCCTGCGGTGTTCTCGCGGGCCATCGGCGTGCCTTGCTCGAGCAGCTCCGCCAAGAGGTCGATCAGATACGCTCGCTCGAAGGTGCGCCCTTCGCGCCAGACCTTGCCGGCGTGTTGCGAAGCTGCCTGATCGAATCCGCGACAAAGGGTGTTTGCGCCGGCGGAGCTGAGCTTCATCACGCCGATGAACTCGCCGGTCGCGTCTTCGCTCGGGATGCGCCGCGACAGAGCCGTGACGCGACGGCCGTCCGCCGTCAGCTTTTCCGCGTCGGTCTCCGGGTGCTCGCTACGGCCGACGTAGCGCCGGCGCCAGGCGGTGTCACAGCCGAGAACGATGTCTTCGGGTGCCTTCACCAAGCGCTGGACGACCGCCGGCTCATACACGATGTCGGCATAGGTGGAGACGAAGCCGTCCTGGAGGTGCTCCCGCGCACACAACAGGGACGCCAATATGTTGTTGTTGGGCCAGTCGGCGTTGCGCACGTACGTCAGGTCGGGATAACGCTCGCGCACCACGTGCTCGGCATAGCCACACACGAAGACGACGTCGCTGCGCGCGAAACCGCCTGCGAGGAGCGCGTCCAGGATGTAGTCGAGCATGGGGCGGCCCATCACCTCGACCAGCGTCTTCGGGATCTCGTCGGTGCGAGCCTGCAAGCGGCTGCCGCGACCAGCGCCGATGATGATGGCCCTCATGCCTTTTCAGCCCGGGACTTCATTCTTCTTCACGTAGTTTAGCCAGCACCGTCAGGTCTTCCAAGGTGGAGACGTCGCCCTGCGACTCCCGGCCCGCTGCGACGTCTTTGAGCAGGCGCCGCATGATCTTCCCGCTGCGAGTCTTGGGGAGGCCGTCCGCGAAACGCACGGTGTCGGGCCGGGCAAATTTGCCGATTTCTCGCGCCACGTGCTCGGCGAGAGCTCGCTTCATGTCTTCGTTCGGCTCGTTCGGCGGCTTCAACGTCACGAAAACCACCAGTGCCTGACCCTTCAAGTCGTCCGGGCGTCCGACTGCGGCTGCCTCGGCGACAGCGGGGTGAGAGACCAGAGCGCTCTCGATTTCGGCAGTGCCCAGACGATGTCCCGAGACGTTCAACACGTCGTCGATGCGGCCCACCACATGGAAGTAACCGTCCTTGTCGCGTCGAGCGCCGTCGCCCGTGAAATAGGCATCTGGGACGTTGCTGAAGTACTGCTGACGGAAGCGCT
>DASQDA010000084.1:0-13502 GCA_035634435.1 Polyangiaceae bacterium | reverse complement strand
CACAGCTGCTGCAAAATGCGCGCTTCTGGCAAACGTTGCGCACGACGCCCAGCGGTCCACACGCGAAGCGTTTGCCGGGTCCAATTTCAGCGATCGGGGCACAGCCCGCTCGCAGTGGCTCGCCGCGCACCCCGCAGGCGTTGCCGCACGGAATGGCCGGTACGGTGCTGCACTCGAAGCCGTCCGGGCACTCGGCATCCAGTTGGCATTCGCCGGTACAGTACGCGTCGAGATCACCCACTCCGGCTCCCAGGCAGACGAATCCGGCGTTCGCGTCGCACTGCTCGGGGCCGTCCGGACAAGCGGTGTAGTACTGACCGGGAGTGGCAGGACCCGCGTCGGTGCAGTAGGTCCCTGCGGGCGTGGCTGCGCAGCGCCCCAGCTGGCGGCAATCGAAATGGGAACGACACGGCCGCTGGCACTGCTCCGCCACGCAGCGGAAGCCGGCGCGAGCATCGCACTCGGCGTCATCGGTACACGCAACGAAGCGGCCCCGCGGCGTGCTGCACACGCCGTCACTACCAGCGCTTGCGCTGCACGTGAGCCCCTCCGCGCAGTCCTCGTCGCGAATGCAAATCGTACGGCATTCACCGGCATCACAGCGCGTGCCTGGAGCGCAAGTGACCTGCTCGCAGCCCTGGGGATCCTCGTCGCCGCTGGAACAGCCAAGCAGAGCGAGCGCGAGCACCGCGAGCACGCAGACGATGCGGAAGCGGCTCGAGCCCGCGAGGCGAGGGGACGCTGTGGGGCAGGGCTCGCGAACGCTAGCTTGCATGGGTAGGAGCGCTCGTACCGCGATTTCAGCGCCGGCGGCGAGCTTAGAGCAGAACGTCGCCCGAAGGAACCAAGGCTGCTTGGCGGGTGAGCTCGTTTCGGCTCGGAATGGCTTTTTTTACCCAAGCAGGTGTTTCCAGCGCTGCGGCCACCTTTGAGGCATACTGGGCCACCCATGCGCTCTATCGGGCTTGGCCTCGCGATCACGGCTGGATTCGCTCTCGGTTGCTCGAGCGAAGCGCTTTCGGACTCCAACCCTGCGAGCCCGCCAGCTGCGGGCGGGCAGGCGGGCGCAAGCTCGACGGCAGGCGGCACCAGCAGCGTGGACGCCGCGCCCGCGCCCTATCCCAGCGGGCCGTACGGCCGCGGCGAGGGAGCAGTCATCGAGAACCTGAGCTTTTTGGGCTGGCGTGATCCGGCGGGCGCCAACTACGACGTCAATCGCCTGGAAGTCGTGCGGCTGTCCGACTTCTACAACCCGGGTGGCAGTGCCGACGGCGTGCGGCTTTTGGTACTGAATGCCTCGGCCGTCTGGTGCTCTGTCTGCCGCGTCGAATATCAGCATCTGAACACCCGCGGCACTTACGCCCAATACCGACCCAAGGGCGTGGAGATCTTGGGGGTGATCTTCGAGGACAACGAGTACGCACCTGCCAAGCCGAGCGACCTCCGCTTCTGGGGCGGGCCGGAGGGCTTCGAGGTGACGTTCCCGCTGGTGCTCGATCCTGGCTTCAAGACGGGCATCTACTTCAGCTCGGACGCGACCCCACTGAACCTGCTCATCGATGCCACGACCATGCGCATCGTGGATGTGCTGATGGGCTACGACGCGAGCAATCCCGACACCTACTGGCGCCGCATCGACGAGCTGCTGGGGCCCTGAGAAGCCTTGAAAACACCCTTGCTGTTCCGCTGGGCCTCTTCTCCAGCTGCTCGTGGCGCGCGTAGGCGAGGCTGCGAGGTGCTAGCCATCGCGGCGCTCGCGTTGCTATCGGCGTGCGGCGCCTCCAGCGCTCAACCGAGCTCCGCGTCGAGCTCCGAAGGGGGTCAGCCGCCGGACTTCGAGCTGTCGACGCTGGACGGCGGCAGCGTGCGGCTTTCCGATCATCTCGGCAAGAACGTCGTGCTGCTGGATTTTTGGGCGACGTTCTGCGAGCCCTGCTTGCGCGCCATGCCGCATCTCGACGCTCTCTACAAGAAGCATCGCGAGCGCGGTCTGGTGGTGCTCGGGATCTCCATCGATGCCGCTGACTCACTGCCCGAGGTGCGAGCGCAGGTCAGCAGGCTCGGTGTGGGCTTTCCCATCCTTCTGGATCAGGACACACGCGTAGTCGCTCTCTACAACCCGAAGACGAGTGCGCCCTTCAGCGTGCTCATCGATCGCGCTGGCCGTATCCGCCTCAAACGCGAGGGCTACAGCACGGAGGGCGGGCAGGCGTTGGAGGTCGACGTGGAGCAGGCTCTGCGCTGAACGGAGCCTTGCGCGGGTGCCCGCTCAGAAGCGAAGCGTCGCGTCCAGGCGTACGCCCTCGAACGGCGGATAGACTCGACAGACGCCACCCACACAGCGTTGTGCGCCGCGACGTTGACCCACGAAGAGTCCCACGTTCAACGCTTCGAGGGGACGACCCGCCAACATCAAGTTCCAGTAGGTGTCCGGCGTGTCTGGGCGGCTGTCGTACTCGATGCCCACCGCCAAGCTGACGCGCTCACCCCACTCCACGGCCGTTGAGTGTTGCCCTTCGAGCCAGGCCGCTTCCGGTCCGCCGACGGTCTGGCGCCGCCTTCTGTGCGTGCCCTGCAGCTCGAGGCCGAATGGCCCACCCAGCGCCGCGCTCACCGTGTAGCGCAGGAACAGCTCGCGATAGAACACCTGCGTTGCGCCATCCGGCCCTGCCAGCGAGCGCGGGGTGCTGTCGAAGCGCGTGCCCAGGTTGACGTCCGCCCGGAGCTCGTTGGCAGCCGTGGTCATGTCCAGACCCACTGCGCTGTCCCAGATGCGGTTTTCATTGCGGGGCGTGATCTCACAGGCGTCGTTGGCGGCGGACTCGGCAAAGCTTCGATAATGGCCGAGCCAGGCGTACACGGACCGCCGCGCTTGAACGTGGGCTTCTGCACGAACGCGCCCGCCGCTCACGCAGGTATTGAAGGCGCCGAACTCGGTGTCGTTCCACACCTCCTCGGTGGTGGGCGGAATGCTGTACTGCAAGAGCGAGAGCTCGCGAGCGCGGCCTGGGCTCACGTTGGCGCTCAGCGGGAAAAACCGCCGGTAGTGTTTGCCCTCGGCGATGAGCGAGTAGCGCGCTTCAGCCCAGCTAGCTGCCAGGTAGGCGGCATAGCCCGCTCTGGGGCTTTCGGTATCCCCAGCGCTGTTGGCCAGCTGCTGAAGCGCAAGCTCCGTGTACAGCGAGCCGTGCTGGCCAATGCTCGGGAGCTCGAACGACTGGCTGGCGGTGACCACGCGACCGGCGGCGCGCACCAGATCGGAGGCGAGCGGCGCCTGACGACTCAACCAGGAAGCCTGCGTGCCGAGACGCAGCTTGCCGAGCGCGACCTCCACCTGCGCTGCTGCCAGGCGGTCCGGAGCGTAACTGCAGGTGCCGAAGCGCGCGCAGTCGCGAGCTTCAGGGACGAACTCTGTCGCTATGGCGCGCGGCATGCCCGCCTCGGTGACGCTCAGAAAGCCGGGCGTGACGCTCGAATGCACCCCCAGAAAGCGGCCGCTCGCCTCGTCGATGCGCAACGGATTCAGCGATCCGCCGAGCACCGTCAGCTGGATGCGCCCCGACCTCCAGCGGCTGCCCGCCGTCACGCGCAGCCCGCGCAGCGTCGTATCGCTCGCCAGCTCGTCCAGCTTTCGCAGGCTGAGCACCAGGCCACGACCGAATTGAGCATAGGTATCGCCAACCGTGACTTGCAGGTCGGGTGTGCCGTAACTCAAGCTGTACTTGGCGGGGTAGACCCAGTTGATGAAGCGGTTGGAGAGCTCGATGCCCGCCTCGCTGGCTTTCACCCGAAACAGGGCCTCGCGTTCGGCGGGGCTCTGCAAGCGACCGTCGCGCACCAGCCTGTCGGCGACACCCGCGGGGGTAGGGGAGGCGAAGAACCAAGCGCTGTCCGCGCGCAGCGAAAGTGTCAGCCGCCCCGACGTGCCCTGCAGGTTCAAGCGGTTGTACCAGAGCCCCCAGTGATCGTTGACGGCGCTCGCCACTTGACCCGGGCGGCTGTCGCGATTGTCGAAGTTGTAGAGCACACTGGTGGCTTCGGTGACGTCGATGAGCACGCGCTGTCGGTCCGCACCCGAACCGAGCTCGAGCTCGAGCGCGTCGCCGGGTCGGCCGACGCAGGTGACCAGCAGCATGATTGCGACCGCCAGCCTGCGCCCACGTGCGCACGGGAGGCGACCGCTGATGTCCGAGGCGCTCACTGCCAAACCGAAAGCTGCCTCACGGTGCACCCCGGCGCGAAAGCTCCGCTTCCACGAAGGGCCAGAGCACTGCCGGCTGGTCGCCGATGACCTTCTTCAGAATCGTCATGTTGCGAGGGTCGACCACGAGATTCAGCGGAGCGGTCTCGGCAGACGCGTAGAGCCCGAAGCTGTAGCTCGGGTCGAGCACGATCGGAAAGTTGGTGTCGAAGCTTTCGACCCACACCGAAAGGTCGTCGAACTCGGCCGGGTTGCGGTTCGAATCTTCGAACAGCGCGGACACGACGACGAGGCCGCGTGGCGACAACGCGCGGGCGCTGGCCGGGAGCGTCTCGTGCTCGATGCGGCAGGCCGAACACCAGAGCGCCGCCGTGTTGACGAGCAAGAGGCGCACGCCGCGCGTACCGTCCGGGTCGTAGTAGTCGGAGAGCGCCATGGCCTCCAGAGCGGCTTCGGTGGCCACGCGCGAGGGAGTGCGTAGCCCCTGAAAACAGGCATTCTGCACCACGCTGCCCGGCTCCGTCCCATACGGACCGAGTGGATAGTCGACCGCGACGCAGCTCTCGGGCGCGCCAAGCCCCGGGGGCAGCTCGGGACGGTTGCTGCCACAAGCTGCCACGCAGGACAGCACACCCCCGCAAGCGACGCGTCCAGCGAAGAGCAGGAGAGCGGCCGCTTGCATGGTCACCGTCGCTTGAACCCGAGAACACCCAGGAAGGGTAGCCCCGCCGCGCTGGTCTCGATGCGGGTTGCGTCAGCACTGACCTGCGCCGTGCTGACCTTCGCCCATCCGCCATAGGGCGCCCACTCTTGCTCCACGTGGACGCCGTGCAGCCAAACCTCGACCTCGGTGCCGGGCGCCCAACCCTCGCTGTTTTCGATGCGTAGCTCCGCGGGCGGACAGAAAGCCGTGTCCACCGGGGTTGTGGCGTAGACAATCTCGAAACCCAGCTCAGGCGCCACGACCGCGGGTGCTGTGGTCACGTCGAGCCGAACGGCGCGCAACTGCTGCTCTTCGCCGCTGCGAAACGTCAGCCGATCAAAGCGGATGTTTCCGCCGGCCGCCGGCAACAAGCTCAGCCCGCCCGAGCTTGCCTCCTCGCCGGGCGTCAAGGCAGCGCCGCTCCCCAGAGGCGGCAGCAGCACGGTGCGCACGGTGCCGAGATCGACTTCAGGTGTATCTGCCGGCAAGAGCCAGGCGAAGCGGGCGCTGTGCTTGCCTTCACCGAACTTGAAGGCCGGCCTTTTCATGGCTTGCATGGGCCCGAGCAGAACGCCTCCGGCGGCGCTGCTCTCTCCTGCAACACACAGGTCCACGCCGCACACTTGCACCAGCTCGTTAGCGACTGGGTCGCCGGCTTGGTCCACCAGCGTTGCGCTGACCGATGCGATAAACTGAGAGGGCGCGGCTTCGGCGTAGCCAGGGCCCTCGCACTTCACGGGCGGGACGGGGATCGGGCTCGAGTCGTCCTTGGCGGCAGGCTCGCTCGAGCAGCCATGAATCAGGGTCGCTGCGAGCAGGAGCCGTAGCTTCGGAGCGCGCTTCACGCCGGGCAGTATAGCCCCGGCGCCAGCCTGCGTCCCCAAGTCCGCAGCAGCGTGCCGCTCAGAAGAAAATACCCAGGTACAAACGCAGGATCTGGGCGCTGGACGTGTCCGCCGCGTTCGAGCGTCTCAACTGACTGTTGATGAGCTGCGCCTCCTCGTCGGCATAGCCGAGCCCCGCCATGGGGAAGAGCAAGCCGTATTCCAGCTTGGCAAAGAAGCCCCCCATCGCGCTCGGGTCGTCGTTGAGGGCGCCGTCCTTCGACTGGAAATAGATGGCGCCATTTAACTCGAGGCCCAGATCGCGGGCGTGACCCGGGGACTGGACGAACTCGCTGGCGCGCGACCAGATGGCCGCGACGCTGCCGCCCAGGCGGGTACCGGTGGGCTCGCGCACGAAGTCGTAACCGATGCTGGGCCGGAAATAGTAGGTGCCCTGGACACGCGACAGCAGATTGCGGTGCAGGATGAGGTCGAAGCGGTAGCTCGGGTTGAAGCGGAAGGTCTCCAGGTCTCGGTCATTGCCGAGCTGCCCCTGGGTAGCCGCGTAAGTAGGATCGTTGAGCGGGGTCAGACTCTGTTCGTCAGCGTCACCCGAAGCCCAACCGAAGCCGAAGCCGAGCTGGAGTCTTTCCTCGGCCAAGCGCTGCTCGAGCTCGGCAGCGATACCCCACTGGCGCAACGTATAGGCATCATCTTCCTCGGCGACCGCGGCGCCGTCTCCGTTCTCCACCGCCAGATTGGCGATCGATCCCTGAATCGTCGCGGCTTCCACCTCGAAGCGAAACTGCTTGTACAGTAGCTGCACCCACAGGTCGGGCACCCAGGAGTAGGCATCGCGCCGCACGAACCCGGGCCCTTGCTCCGGATCAGGCGGGCGGTTTGCCAGCAGCTGTTGCCGGTACGTCAGCTGCAAACCAGCATTGAGCACCAGCTCGCCGCGCGAAAGCGCGAGGCGCTGCAGCTCGGGGCTCTTTTGGCGCGCCACGCTGAACGTGTACTGATTGACGTCGTCGAGCTGTCCGAGGTCGAATGCCTGCCCCGTTCGCGTGCTGCCTTCGTCGCTAACGAGGCCTTCGCTCGGGAAGTCCCAGGCCGCGGACACATAGAGCTCCAGCGGCTTGATGCCGGTCACGAACTGCAAGCGGTCGATGGTCGACTGAAAGTCGTCGTCGTGCCCGTCGCCGGAGTTGTAAAGCATACCGAGGCCCCAGTGGTTCGGCATGCGACCAAAGCGCAGCTCGCCAACCGGGGTCGCGAACTCGCCCCAGACACGCTTCACCGCGATGCTGTCGCGAATGCTGTTGGAGCCTGACGCCGGTGGTTCGATGGTATCGCTTCCGAAGCTGAAGGCGGCACCGTTGGCGCTGGTGGGCGTGGAGCCGAGCACCACGTTTTCCAGGAGATCGATCTGGGACACTAGGCGAAGGTTGTCCGAGACGTGGACCTCGGGGTTCAGCCGGAAGCGGAGATTGGCGCCGCGCTGCGTGTTGCCGCTGCAGTTGACGGCGTCGTCTGGATTGTCGTCGGACCCGCTGCCGGCTTCCTCGGCGGTGCACAGCTTTTCCTGGTTGCGGGCGCTCCCGGTGACGTCCGTGTAAGGTACGCCCGCGGGTCGTGGCCACAGGATGGTTTCCGGCGCCTCACGGCGGCCCAGCGAGAAGCGGTAAAAGAGCTCGGCGCGGAAGCGGAAGTTGCCGTGCAGCTCGAGCACGGGACGCGCGTTGGTCCACCATTCCTCTGCAAAGACGTCGCTTTCACCCTCACTGCGGCGCGCGGTCGCAGGGCGTTCCTTGCCCATGCCTTCGAGCGCGCTCGCGTCGGCTGAGGGCTGCGGCCCTGCAGGCAGTGCCGGCACCGCAGGCGCCGGCGCGGGAGCCGCTGGGGGAAGGTCGCTGCCGGGCTCGAGCTCGGGGTCCGGCTCGGGCGCCTCAGCCGCCTCGCCGGGCTCAGTGGGCTCAGCAGGTGCGGCGACGGGTGCGTCTGCGCTCGCCGGCGGGGCTGCGGCTGGCGTTGGCTTGGGGGCGGCGGGCTGGGGCTGCGGGGCAACCGGAGCGGCGGGCGGCAGAGGCTTGGCCTGTGCCGGAGCAGGGGGGGCGGCCTGCGCCAGGGCAGCGGGTGCGGCGCTCAACGCGCCGAACGCCAGCAACAGCGTGCGAAAACGGGTGTGCATCGTCGGGGTCCGAGGCTTGCGAGGCAAATGCTGGGGCAAGACCGTGCGGACCTTTCGCACGCGAGCAAGAGGAGGGCAAGAGGCATCGAGGCTCAATGGCCCAGCGGAGTCATCATGGCGGTACGCAGCTGTTCCGCCTGCTGCACGAGCTCCGATCCGGCCGCCGGAACAGCTGCCGAGATCGTGCGCGCGATCGCCGCGAATTGTCGCTGCGCTGTCCAGAGCGGTGCCTGCTCGATCCCGAGCGCGGTGCGCATGGCCTCACCGAGCTCCAGTGCCGTGCCGTAGCGGTGACGTCGGTCCTTGGCGAGCGCTCGGGCCATGACGACGTCGAGCGCTGGGGGCACATTCGCGAGACCCTGGCCGAGCGGCGGGGGCGCCTCTTCGAGCTGGGCCGTTCGCACCATCAGCTCGTCGCGGTCGGGCGTGTCGAAGGGAGTGCGGCCCGTGATCATCTCATAGAAGACTACGGCAGCTGCATAGAGATCGGCGCGCGGGTCGATCTCCTCGCCGCGCACGTGCTCGGGAGCCATGTACGCGCCCGTTCCAGCGATGACGCCGCCCGTGTTTTTGGGGTCATTCTCCGGCAGTCGAGCGATACCGAAGTCCGTGAGCTTGGCGACGCCGTCGGCTCGCACCAGCACGTTCGCGCTCTTGACGTCGCGGTGCAGGATGCCGAGCGCGTGCACGGCCGCCAGCGCCCCGAGGAGCTGAGCCAGGTAGTGCCAGGCGCTCGACAGCGGGACGCAAGCGGCGCTCGGAGCTGCGCGAGTGAGCTCCCCCTGGCGGATGACCTCGGACAAGCTCCGCCCGCGCACGAACTCCATCACGATCGCGATCTGCTCCTGGTCCGTGTAGAGGCCGACGAAACGCACGATGTTGGGGTGCGCGAGTCGCTCGAGCGCGATCGCCTCGCGCTGGAACATGCGGCGGGCGCGCTCTCGGCTGCGAAGCTCCGGGCGTAGCACCTTCACTGCTACTGGATGCGCCGGCGTCCCCGCCAGTGGGCCGGTGGGCAGATATTCGAGCTGCGCGCGGTACACCACGCCCATTCCGCCCTCACCGAGAGGCTCAGCCAGCGTGACCCTGGCCCACTGTTGCAAAATCAGCGTGCTGCCGCGCTGAATGCGCGAGGGCTCGCGCGCGATTTCCACGCCGCACTCGGGGCAGAAACGGGCACTGTCCTCACGGATGAGGGAGTGGCAAGCACGGCAGATCACGGCGAGCGAGCATAGCGCGTCTGTCACTCACGGAGTGTCAGCGGAAGCACCGCGCGCCCGCGGCTTCCAGGCGCTGCCGGCGCTTACCGTGGAGCGGTGAGGGATTCGGTGCTTGCGGAGCGGAGGTGCCCTCGGTTAAGGCTTGGCCTTTCCCCTCGAGGCGTTCCGCAGTGTCTAGCGGCGCCGCAGTCTGGAGGAATCCCTTGCGCCCGGTCTTTGCTCCCTGCTCCCGCTTGCTGCCCCGCGCCACGCGCATCGTCCCCTGGCTTCTGGCGTCGAGCGCGGCGTTTTCCACGCAGCTGTCGCAGGCCCAGACGCGTGTGGAGCCCGTGTTCTCCGTACAACGCTTTCAGCCAGCAGTGGGGCCGCGCAACTATCTGGTCACGCGTGGAGCGCGCACGGATGGCCGCATGCTGTGGACGTTCGGTGGCGTGGCGAGCTACGCGTACAAGCCGTTCGTCGTGCGCAGCTGTAGAACGGTCGCGGGCGAGAGCTGCTCGGAGCCGGGCGCGCAGCTGGTGCAGGACGTGAAGGTCGTCGAGAACCTGATCACGGCCGACCTGATGGCGTCGCTCACGCCCTTTCCGCGCCTGCAACTGGGATTGCGCGCGCCGCTCACGTGGCTGAACGGACAGGGCATCGACGATCGAGGCTTCAACGATCCGGATCGTCTGTCTGCCGTGGGTCCTGGTGACCCGGAGCTCGAGGCAAAGCTGCGTGTCGCCGGTGGTCCCGACGACCTCCTGGTGCTCGGCCTCGCGCTCTCCGCCACCGCACCTCTCGGATACGCCGTGGCCAAGGACAAGTACCTTGGGGACTCGACGCCGACGCTCGGCGGTCGCGTGATCATCGACGGCCGCCAGGGCCCGTTCGCCTATGCCGTCAACGTGGGTGGGCTGCTGCGCGGGCAAGGCGAGGTCGGTCGAACCCAGGTCGGCTCCGAAGCTCGGTTCAGTGCAGCGGCCGGCTTTCAGCTGAGCCCCGTGTTTCGCGTCTTGGCCGACGTTTTCGGCAGCACGCGCTTCACGTCGTCGAACGGCGAAAACACCCTCGAGGGTATGCTGGCGGCCCAGGTAAATCCGCTGACTACGCGGCTTGGCTTCATCGTGGGCGCTGGCGCTGGGCTCGTGACGGGCGTCGGCGTGCCCGACGTGCGGGTGGTAGCCGGAGTGTCGTTTGCGCTGGAGAACGTGGACGACGACGGCGATGGAATCGACAATCATCGCGATCAGTGTCCGACCGAGGTGGAGGACAACGATGGTTACGAAGACGTCGACGGCTGCCCGGACCACGACAATGACGTGGACGCCATCGCCGATGCCATGGACAAGTGTCCCTCACAGCCCGAGGACATGGACGGCTTTCAGGATGCCGACGGCTGCCCCGATCTCGATAACGATCAGGATGGGCTGGCCGACACCGCGGACCAGTGCCCGCTCGAGCCAGAGACGCGAAACGGCTACCAGGATAACGACGGCTGTCCCGACGAGCCCGACAGTGACAATGACGGCGTGCCCGATCTCAAGGACAAGTGCCCCACGGATCCGGAAGACACCGATGGGTTTGAGGACACGGATGGCTGCCCAGATCCGGACAACGACCAGGACGGCGTGCTCGACGAGCAAGACGAGTGCATCGACGAGCCGGAAACGGTCAACGAGCTCCAGGACGAAGATGGCTGCCCGGACGAAGCTCCGGTGACGGCGCCCGGTAAAAAGAAGCGTTGAACGGGGGCGTGTGAGCGCCGCTCACACTGGCCGAGCGGGTGGGCAAGCGTCCGCGCTCCGGTGTAAGCGGCCGCAGCGTGCGCCACGCTCGCACTCGCTCACGCAAGCTGCGACCATAAGAGCGGGAGCTCGCCGCGGAGCTTGCCGGTCAGCGCCGCGCTCTCCATGCTGGTCGTGGGTTGACCCATCGATGAACCGTTGGCTTTGCAGCGTGACGCTGGCTGTTGCCTTGCTCGGGCCGGTGGCTGGGCGTGCCGAAACTCCGGTACAGGCATCGATCAACCATCTGGAACACGCGCGTGACTTCCGGGTTCGCGTTCAGGCGGCGCTGGCGCTCGGAAGGTCTGCCGATGAACGAGCCCTCGGACCGCTGCTGGTTGCGCTACAAGACAAGACCTTGGCGGTGCGTTCAGCCGCCGTTGCCGCGTTGAAGAATCTGGGCGATCCGCGGGCCGCGCTCGCGTTGCGTCTGCAGCTCAAGGACACGCAGTCGGCTCGCCTGCGTGCTCAGATGGAGAGCGCTCTGGAAGCGCTGCAGGCGCGACCCCCGGCGTCGACCGGCAAGCCCCGCCTGTTCGTCCGGCTCGGGACGCTGCACAACGGCACGCGCGTGAAGTCCGCGGCCATCGAACGGGCGGTGCTGGTCGCTTCGCGAAAAAAGCTCGCCGCGTTGCCAGGCGTGCAGGTGTTGCCTGCCGACGAGCAGGCCGCACCGGCGGTTCTCGCGGACGTCCCCGTGGTGATGGTCACGACGAGCATCGAACGCTTATCGGCCTCGCGTGAGGGGGCCTCCATCGTCTATTCCGCGCGCGTCGAGTACCTCTTGCATACGATGCCCGAGGGGGCCATCGCTGCGCGGGTCTCGGGCAGCGCCAGCGTCACCGCGAGCCAGGAGGAGGCCAACGACAAGGCCCGCAGCGCACAGGTGCGACACAGCGTGGTGCAAGCAGCGGTGCAAAGTGCGCTACGGCGAGCACCACTGGCGCTGCTCGCTGCCGCCCGGCTATAGCGACCCGGGTCAGTTGCCGTGAGGTGCTCGCGCCCTTAGTGGTGTCATCGAGGTTCAGTTCGTGAGAGGCTGCGCGCCCTTTCAACATGCGCGTTCTCTTCGTTTCCAAAGCCATCGTTCCCCCGTTTCTTGACGGAACCAAATGCCTGGTGCGTGACATCGCCCAGAACCTGACGCGTGTCGAGCCGGTGGTGTTGTCGAGCAAGGGCGCGGCTGCGAGCCTGTTTGGCGACGCTTCGAGCAGTCGGGTGAGCTCGGTGCCGGTCTACTCGGGTGCCGGGAGCTTCACCCCCGCGCTGGCGCAGAACATGCGAGCCGCCGCCTGGATCCTGCTGCGTTCGCGCGCGGATGTCTGGCACTTCGTGTTCGCCCCCAACCGCAACAGCAGCCAGGCGGGCCGCTGGCTCAGCCGCGTGCGCAAGGTGCCGGTGGTGCAGACCATCGCTTCTCCGCCGCGCTCGTTCACGGACGTTGATGGCCTGCTGTTTGGCGACATCGTCGTGGCGCAGAGCCGCTGGACTCGGGATCAGGTCATCGCCAGCTACGCCGCCAAGGGGTTGAAGGCGCCCGAGCTGCGCGTCATCGCTCCGCCCGTGCCGCTCGATCTAGCCCGCAGCCGTGAGCAGACCGCGAGCGTCCGAGCCGAGCTTCGCATCGCGCCGGAAGCCCCGCTTTTCGTCTACCCAGGGGATCTGGAGACCAGCCGCGGAGCGCAGGTGACTGCCGAGCTGGCCGCGCGCATCGGTGCCAAGGTGCCCGGGGCCGTGGTGGTTTTTGCGTACCGCAACAAGTCCAAGGACTCGCAACCCATCGCCGAAGCATTGCGCGCGGGGCTCAATGCCGAGTCCACACGCTTCGTCGCCTCGTTACCGGACATACTTTCCTTGATTGGCTCAGCAACCGCCGTCTTGTTCCCCGTCGACGACCTATGGGGTAAGGTGGATCTGCCCATCGTGCTGCTCGAAGCGATGGTGCTGGGTGTGCCGGTGCTCAGCTATGATGGCGGGCCGCTCGCGGATCTGGAAGGGGTCATGAGCCTCTCGACCTTGGATGCGGACGCCTGGCTCGAGGGCGCCGCCAAGCTTGCGCTGGATGCGGCGGCGCGTTCTGCTTGCATCGAGCGGCAATCGAGCTGGGTGCGCGCCAATCACGGCGCCGCGCGCATCGCGGCCGCCTACGAGGAGCTCTACCTGGAGCTCGGCACGCGTTCCGGGAATCACTCCCAGGCGTGAGCCAGGGCCTCGAAGTCGGGTGAGAGATAGAAAGCGACCAGGGCACGCACGCGCGTGTGCAGGTCCGAGAACCCGAGGTGCGTGCGCTCGCGTTCGGTCAACGCCGGCACCAGCCCGCGCTCTGAGCTCGTCTCGAGCAGCACGCGATAGTCGCTCCGCGACAGCAGCATGGCGCGCAGCGCGGCACGTAGGTTTGCACATGCCACCAACCCGGCCCGGTCGGCGGTCAATTGCACGAGCTGATGTGCCACGATGAGCTCTTCGTTGCGCTGTCCGAGCGCTAGCTCGGGGCGCGGGGAGCTCAGCCATTGTTCCAGCTTGCCCGCACCGTCGGCAGCGCGGCCCAGGGCTTGAGGGTTCAGCTTGCGCAGCAGCTGTGCGGCGCGTTGACCCCC